>NZ_JBHJMR010000020.1:0-45004 GCF_042310355.1 Wenzhouxiangella indolica
GCCTCCGGCCTCCACACATCCTACGGACCCGGTGCCCACCTCAGGCGGCACGGAAACGTAGGATGCGTGGAGCGAAGCGCAACGCATCAGGACGACGTGGCGGCATCCCCCGCACCCCAACGCCACGCCCACCACCGGCTGATGCGTTACGGCCTCCGGCCTCCACACATCCTACGGACCCGGTGCCCACCTCAGGCGGCACGGAAACGTAGGATGCGTGGAGCGAAGCGCAACGCATCAGGACGACGTGGCGGCAACCCCCACCCGTCAACGCCCCAGCAAGCGCATCCACCACCAGAAGTTGACGATGCCGATCAAGGCACCGGCGACGTAGGTGAAGGCGGCGGCGGTCAGGATTCTGCGGGCGGGTCCGCGGTCTTCGCGCTTGAGGTAGCCGCCCTTGTCGAGCAGGGGCAAGGCGCGTCGGAAGCTGGCGTCTAATTCCGTCGGCAGGGTGACCAGGTGGACGACCACGCCCGAAGCCAGGGAAGCCACCGCCATGGCCAGCAGCACCAGGCCCGCACGCGGCAGGCGTAGCGCCAGCATGGCGACGGGCGCGAGCACCAGAAGCACCATGCCGAATCGCTGGAAACGCTGCATGGCCTTGACCATTTGCGTACGCCACACCAGCGGTTTGTAGCCGTCGGCGTGCTGGATGGCGTGGCCGACCTCGTGCGCGGCAATCGTCACCGCGGTCAGCGAGGCGCCGTTGAAATGCTCCGGACTGAGTCGGACGGTGCGTTCTTCGGGATCGTAATGGTCACCGCCCGAATCGGTCTGCTCGACCCCCACCTTTTCGAGCCCCAGCTGGTCGAGCAGGTGCCGCGCCAGCTCCCCGCCCGTGCCCTGGTAGCGATCGTCGGGCTTGCGATATTTCGACAGCACGCGTTTGACCCACCACTGGGGCAGGAAGACGACGACGGCGATCAGGATCAGGATGATGATGGGCATGGGGTTGGTGGATATGGCGTCTCAGCCGGAAGGTGGAGAGATTCTAGCAGCGGGGGTGACAAGGTTTCAGGCCGTAGCGTGTCGTTTCCGGTGGCGGGTGCGGCGTCGGCGTTCGGGGGTTGCCGCAACGTCGACCCGATGCGTTGCGCTTCGCTCCACGCATCCTACGTTTCCGAGCCGCCTGAGGTGGGCACCGGGTCCGTAGGATGTGTGGAGGCCGAAGGCCGTAACGCATCATTTCCGGTGGTGGGTATGTCGTCGGGGTGCGGGGGTTGCCGCCACGTTGACCTGATGCGTTGCGCTGACGCTCCACGCATCCTACGTTTCTGTGGCGCCCTTGGCTAGCACCGGGTCCGTAGGATGTGTGGAGGCCGAAGGCCGTAACGCATCATTTCCGGTGGTGAGTGATGGCGTCAGGGTGCGGGGGTTGCCGCTACGCTGACCTGATGCGTTGCGCTGCGCTCCACGCATCCTACGTTTCTGTGGTGCCCATGGCTGGCACCGGGTTCGTAGGATGTGTGGAGGCCGCAGGCCGTAACGCATCAGCCGGTGGTGGAAAGACAGCTGCGGTGTGAACTGGCTATCCGCGGCGTCCTTTGCCGACCGACCTTGATCGTGATCAACAAACGGGCCGGCGTCCTTGCCTACCATGCGCGGCAGCTGTTTATTGAAGAAGGAATTCGAACGTGTCCGATCCATACGCGGACGTGCAGGCCAGCTACGGGCGCTGCACGCGCAAGAAGGGCTTTATCACGCGCTTCTACGAGCTGTTGCTGGCCAGCGATGAACGCATGGCGCCCATGTTTTCACACACCGACTGGACCAAGCAGAACAAGGCCCTGCGCCGCGGCATCAGCATCGCGCTGACCTACGCCGGCGGCTCGAAGATCGTCGAGCGTCCGCTCAAGGAAATGGCCGACGTTCACTCGCGCAAGGGCCACGCCCCGGTGGACCCGGAGCTCTACGGCTTCTGGCGGCGCAGCCTGCTGCAGGCCGTGCGCGAACACGACGACCGCCTGACCCCCGTGCTCGAGGACAAGTGGGCCGAGGCCCTGAAAAAGACGACGGATTTCTTTGTCGAGCGGCATTAGTCGACCTGATGCGTTGCGCTGACGCTCCACGCATCCTACGTTTCCGTGCTGCCTGAGGTGGGCACCGGGTCCGTAGGATGTGTGGAGGCCGCAGGCCGTAACGCATCATTTTCGGTGGTGGTTGCGCCGTCCGCGTGTGGGGGCCGCCACCACGTCGTCCTGATGCGTTGCGCTCCGCTCCACGCATCCTACGTTTCCACGGCGTCCCGCCCCGCGGTCCGTAAACCGTAAACCGTAATCCGTAATCCGTAATCCGTGACCCGGAACCCGGAACCCGAGGCCTCCCCTGAAACCTGAACCCTGAAACCTGAAACCTGAAACCTGAAACCTTCCCCCCACCCCTTCCGATATAATCCACCCCATGACTCACTCCCCCACCCCCCGCGCCGCCTCCGGCCGGATTTTCCTGATTGTCGTCATCGCCCTGGCGGCGATCGCGACCGGCCTGGTTGTCTCCTCGGTGCTGTTCGACCGTTCGCAGGAATTGCGCGCGGCGCGGGCGTTTCCGGAGCCGCGGCCGATGCCCGAATTCGAGCTGCACGACGCTTCCGGCGAGGCGCTGACGCCCGAGGATCTGCAGGGGCAGTGGTCGCTGATGTTCTTCGGTTTCACCAATTGCCCGGATATCTGCCCCGACACCCTGGCGGTGCTGGGCGCGGCCGTCGACGACCTTGACACCATGGGTGCGACCTCCAAACCGCAGGTCGTGTTCGTCTCGGTCGACCCCGCCCGCGACGACGGCGAGGCCCTGGGCGACTACGTGCGCTGGTTCGACGAGGATTTCATCGGCGCGACCGGCAGCGAGGAAGCGCTCGAGTCGCTGACCAGCGAACTCGGCATCTACTTCGCACTCGACGAGCCCGATCCCGACTCCGGCTTCTACACCGTCGATCACTCCGCGTCGGTCATGATCATCGACCCGCAGGGCCGGATCTACGGGCGCTTCGCGCCGCCGTTCGACCGCCAGGACATCGCCGCCGACCTGTTCGCGCTGGCGCGATGAGCGCGCCGCTGTCGGTGCGGCTGCGCGTCTGGCCGCAGTACCTGCTGCCGCAGAAGCTGCTCACGGCACTGGCCTGGCGCCTGTCCTCGTGTCGCTGGCGCTGGTTCAACCAGCCCTTCATTCGCGTTTTCGTCCGGCTTTTTGGCGTGGACCTGTCCGAGGCCGAGCGCAAGCGCCCCGTGGACTACGCCTGCTTCAACGACTTCTTCACCCGGTCACTCGAACCCGCCGCCCGGCCGATCGCCGAAGAAAGTCATCGACTGGTCTGCCCCGCCGACGGCACGATCAGCCAGCTCGGCCGCCTCGACGGCGAGACCATCCTCCAGGCCAAGGGCATCGACTACACCGCCGCCGAGCTGCTGGGTTCCGCCGAGCGCGCACGGCCGTTCGAGGACGGTCACTTCATCACCGTCTACCTCGCGCCAAGGGATTACCACCGCGTCCACTCGCCGATCGCCGGGCGGGTGATCGAGGAAGTGCGCGTACCCGGGCGGCTGTTCAGCGTCTCGGCCAACACCACCCTGGCGGTGCCGCGCCTGTTCGCGCGCAACGAACGCATGGTGGCCATGCTCGAGACCGAGCACGGTCCGGTGGCGGTCGTGATGGTCGCGGCCATGCTGGTCGCCGGCATCGAGACCGTCTGGGGCGGGCCCGAAGACCGCCGCCCCGGGCCGCAAATGCAAATCCGGTCGGTCGACGGCGCCCCGCTGACCCGCGGCGGCGAACTGGGCCGTTTCCACTGGGGTTCGACCGTCATCGTGCTCACGCCGAAGGGCTTTCCCGGCTGGCTGCCCGACCATTCCGCCGGTGATCGCGTTCGCATGGGCCGGGCCTTGACCTGAGCAGCGCATCAGGTCGACTTCGTGATGGCACAATGGCACTGAACTAACCCGCAGCCAGTCCCGTCAAAGCATCCATGAACAAACTCATTGCATCCCTTTTCCTGCTCCTGACGCTGCCCCTGGCCGCGCAGGAAGCGTCCGAATCCGGCGAGTCGGCCAACGGCGACGAGAACGAGCCGCTGACCACACCCTCGCAGCGAGCATCCGAGTCCGACTACGTCGTCCTCGGCCAGCTTCACGTCTACAAGTACGAGAAGAAACGGGAGGTGCCCGTCAGCGGCCACTCCTGGTTCGACGTGCTGGTGCCCTACAAGGTCCCCATGCCGGTCGAGCGCATGAAAGTCGTCGAAGAAGGCTTTAGCGAGGGCAAGTGCTACTTCGACAACGCCGACCTGTTCGGCGAAATGCCGCGCTACCTGTTGTTCCTCAACGACGACCCCGACGGCGACGCGGGCGAAGTGCGCGGCCATCCCGACGGCTGCGCCGTACCCGTCGCGACCACCGTCGACAACCAGTACGTGGTGCTGTGGCCGATCGAAAACATGCGCTTCGAAGCCGACGCCGAGGCCCTGGTCGAGGAATTCGAGTTCCACGGCCCCGGCTCCTTCATCGATCTCAGCGACCTGGTCAGCTACCGGAGACAGGAAGAAATCGAACGCCTGCAACTGGAGCCGGCCGATGACGACCGCCGCCGGCGCGAGATCTACCGCTACACCCGCGGCATCCCCCTGAGCGTCTTCCGCTCCGAACTGATCGGCTCGGAAAACCTCACCCGCGACCGAATCCAGCGCGGCCAGTAGAACCCCTCCGACCCCGACGGGCCCCGCGTAGGATGTGTGGAGGCCGAAGGCCGTAACGCATCAATTCCGACGGTG
Source organism: Wenzhouxiangella indolica (assembly GCF_042310355.1). NCBI lineage: Bacteria > Pseudomonadati > Pseudomonadota > Gammaproteobacteria > Chromatiales > Wenzhouxiangellaceae > Wenzhouxiangella > Wenzhouxiangella indolica. The sequence continues at coordinate 4,763 of NZ_JBHJMR010000020.1, forward strand.
GGAATGGCATCGGGGTTTGGGGGCTGCCGCCATGTCGTCCTGATGCGTTGCGCTGCGCTCCACGCATCCTACGTTTGCGTGGTGCCCATGGCCGGCACCGGGTCCGTAGGATGTGTGGAGGCCGAAGGCCGTAACGCATCAATCCCGGCGGTGGGTTCGTCGTAGGCGTGCGGGGGCCGCCGCCACGTCGACCTGATGCGTTGCGCTTCCGCTCCACGCATCCTACGTTTGCGTGGTGCCCGCGACCGGCACCGGGTCCGTAGGATGTGTGGAGGCCGAAGGCCGTAACGCATCAATCCCGGCGGTGGGTTCGTCGTAGGCGTGCGGGGGCCGCCGCCACGTCGTCCTGATGCGTTGCGCTCCGCTCCGCGCATCCTACGGCTCTGCGGTCCCTTATCCGTAAACCGTAAACCGTAAACCGGAAACCGTAAACCGTAAACCGGAAACCGGAAACCGGAAACCGAAAACCGAAAACCGAAAACCGAAAACCGAAAACCGAATCCCCCGTTTCGGTGTCATACTTGCCCGTGAGAGCCGGCCGGACAGTCGCTGTGCCTTCAGGCATGGAGGAAAGTCCGGGCTTCACAGGGCAGGGTGCCAGGTAACGCCTGGGCGGTCCGCAAGGGCCGACGGAAAGTGCCGCAGAAAACATACCGCCGATGGTCGGCAACGACACAGGCAAGGGTGAAAAGGTGCGGTAAGAGCGCACCGCGCGGCTGGCAACAGTCGTGGCAGGGTAAACCCCACCCGAAGCAAGGCCAAATAGGGGTGCTATGGCGTGGCCCGCGCTGCACCCGGGTAGGCTGCTAGAGGCGGCTGGCGACAGCCGTCCCAGATGAATGACTGTCCAAGACAGAACCCGGCTTACAGGCCGGCTCTCACTATTTTTCGGCGGGCGGTGCGCCATTTTTGTGGAGGTGGCGCGGATGTGGTGTTGCCTGTGGCAGGCGGTGGGGATGAAGGGTTCAGGTTTCAGGGTTCAGGTTTCAGGAAGAGATGAATAGACGGGTTCCGGGTTCCGGAAGAAAACGGCGTTTGCAGGTCGGGGTTGCATCCCCGACGGACGAGGTAGAGAGCCGGTACACGCGTAGCTCACAGGTATCCAGAACCGAAATGTCGTCTTGTTTTCCGGAAACCGGAAACCGTTATCTTGTCCCTGAAACCTGAAACCTGAAACCTGAACCCTGAAACCTGAAACCTGAAACCTTGTTCCCATGTCCCTCGAACCCCTAATCCGCCAAGCCGCAGCCAACATGGAAGCAGCCGGCCTGTTCTTCGGCCACGGCACCGACAACGCCCTCGACGAGGCCTGCTGGGCCGCGTCGCACGCGTTCGGCCTGCCGCCGGATTTCGGGGACGAGGATCTGCTCAAGCAAGTGACGGACGATGAGCGCGCCCGTTTCGACGCGCTCATCGCCGAGCGCATCGCAACGCGCAAGCCGCTGGCCTACCTGATCGGCGAAGCCTGGTTCGCCGGCCTGCCGTTCGAGGTCGACGAAAACGTGCTGGTGCCGCGTTCGCCGCTGGCCGAGTTGATCGTCGAGGGATTCGCGCCCTGGGTGGAACCGGCGCGCGTGCGGCGCGTGCTGGATGTTGGCACCGGCTCGGGCTGCCTGGCCATCGCCACGGCCCTGCAACTGCCCGATGCGATGGTTGATGCCGTCGACATCAGTCCCGAAGCGCTTGCCCTGGCGCGGCGCAACGCCCGGCGTCAAGACGTATCCGACCGCGTGGAAGTGATCGAGTCCGATCTCCTGGATGCCGTGCAGGGCCGCCGCTACGACGTGCTCCTCGCCAACCCGCCCTACGTGCCCACCGCCTCGATGGCCGAGTTGCCCGCCGAATACCGCTGGGAGCCGGCCCTGGGCCTGGAAGCCGGCGAAGACGGCCTCGACCTGGTCCGCCGCCTGCTCGATACCGCGGCCGGGCACCTGGAGGCCGATGGCGTTCTGATCCTGGAAGTCGGCGAAGCCGCCGAGTCGCTCGAGTCGCTGCTGCTGGAGCGCGGCATCGAATTCACCTGGCTCGAATTCGAGCACGGCGGAGACGGCGTGGCCCTGATCGAAGCCAGCCAATTGCCGTAACGCATCAATCCGGCGGTGGGGATGGCGTTGGGGTGTGGGGGTTGCCGATACCTTGACCTGATGCGTTGCGCTTACGCTCCACGCATCCTACGTTTGCGCGGTGCCCGCGGCCGGCACCGTGGTCGTAGGATGTGTGGAGGCCGAAGGCCGCAACGCATCAATTCCGGCGGTGGTTTCGTCGTAGGCGCGTGGGGGCCGCCGCCATGTCGTCCTGATGCGTTGCGCTTACGCTCCACGCATCCTACGTTTGCGCGGTGCCCGCGGCTGGCACCGGGGTCGTAGGATGCGTGGAGGCCTTAGGCCGTAACGCATCAGCCGGCGGTGGTTTCGTCGTTGGCGCGTGGGGGCCGCCGCCACGTTGACCTGATGCGTTGCGCTTGCGCTCCACGCATCCTACGTTTGTTTGGTGCCCGTGGCTGGCACCGGGGTCGTAGGATGTGTGGAGGCCGCAGGCCGTAACGCATCAATTCCGGCGGTGGGTTCGTCGTAGGCGTGTGGGGGCCGCCGCCACGTTGACCTGATGCGTTGCGCTTGCGCTCCACGCATCCTACGTTTGCGTGGTGACCATGGCCGGCACCGGGTCCGTAGGATGTGTGGAGGCCGGAGGCCGTAACGCATCATTTCCGGTGGTGGGTATGCCGTCGGCGTGTGGGGGTTGCCGATACGTTGACCTGATGCGTTGCGCTTACGCTCCACGCATCCTACGTTTCCACGGCGCCCGTGGCGTGCAGCCGAGTCGTAGGATGTGTGGAGGCCGAAGGCCGTAACGCATCGGCCGGTGGTGGGCGTGGCGTTTTGGGGTGCGGGGGTTGCTGCCACGTCGTCCTGATGCGTTGCGCTTGCGCTCCACGCATCCTACGTTTCCATGGCGCCCGTAGCGTGGTGCGGAATCGTAGGATGTGTGGAGGCCTTAGGCCGTAACGCATCAGCCGGTGGCGGGCGTGGCGTTGGGGTGCGGGGGTTGCTGCCACGTTGACCTGATGCGTTGCGCTTACGCTCCACGCATCCTACGTTTGCGTGGTGCCCATGGCCGGCACCGGGGTCGTAGGATGTGTGGAGGCCGCAGGCCGTAACGCATCAATTCCGGCGGTGGGTATGTCGCCGGCGTGTGGGAGTTGCCGCTACGTTGCCCTGATGCGTTGCGCTTACGCTCCACACATCCTACGTTTGTGCGGTGCCCGCGGCCGGCACCGTAAACCGTAAACCGTAAACCGTACCCCGGAACCCGTACCCCGGAACCCGTACCCCGTACCCCGGAACCCGAAACCCGAAACCCGAAACCCTCGCTCCCGAGCCCCGAGCCCCGAGCCCCGAGCCCCGAGCCCCGAGCCCCGAGCCCCGAGCCCCGAGCCCCGAGCCCTACCGCAAAAGCGCCCCGACATAAAACGCCAAAACCACCTGCGTCCCGGGGATATGCCAGCTGAAATCGCCCAGGGCGACGAGGCACAGGGCGGTGAGGCCGGCGCAGAGGGCGATGCGTTCGGTGTTCATGCGGAAGCGGCGCAGGAGGCGCCAGGCGACGGCGGCGAGGAGGAGCAGGCCGGCGAGGCCCATCTCCACGCCCCATTGCAGGAGGTCGTTGTGGGCGTAGTCGTACCAGCCGCCGATGTCGCCGGGCTGGTATTGCTTGAACACGGCCTCGAAGCCGCCCAGGCCGACGCCGTGGATCCACCACGCGATCGGGAACTCGGTCAGCATGATGCGGAACACTTCCAGCCGCGATTCCTCGCCCGTTGTGGCCAGCAACCGCTCGGCCAGGGGCGTGAGGCCGTACCAGGTGGCGGCGATCAGGGCGGCGAGGGCAGCGATGTAGGCCGGCCAGGCCGAGGCGCCGTGGATCAGTCGGCGGTGGCGGCCCCACAGCAACAGCGCCAGCAGAACGCCGAACACGCCGGCCGCTGCGCCCAGGCGCGAGCCGCTGCCGAGCATGGCCGCCCCCAGGATCGCGCCGCACAGCACCGAGCCGCTCACGCGCAGTTCCACGGGCAGCCGGCCCAGGCCCGGCACGCCGCGCACGAACCAGATGCCGACCGCCAGCGGCCAGGTCAGCGCCAGGTAGGCGCCGAACAGGTTGCGGTTGGAATAGCTGCCGTGGACCCAGTCGGGGTTGTTGCGTTCCCAGATGCCGAAGATGGTCTCCGCACCGCCTGCGTGCGAGAGCACGCCGTAGAGCGCCTGGAACAGCGCCGAGGCGACGATGGCCAGCAGCACCCAGCCGCGCAGCTGCCCGGGCAGGCTGCGGCCGAGCCAGGCGACGGCGAACAGGGCGGAGAACGCCGCCCAGCCGCGCAGGGTCGCGCCGGGGTCGGGCGACCAGTGTTGCGGTGAAACCGGCGACTGCGTCCAGAACTCGTCCGGGTAGGGCCCGAGCAGGCCGGCGAGCAGGCTCGAAGGCCAGACCTGGAGCAGCACCAGCAGCGTCAGGATGCCCCCGAACACCAGCCAGGGCATCGACGGCCGCGGAATATCGCCGGCCAGAACCGGCAGCAGCAGCGCGCCATGCCCGATCAGCACCAGCACCAGCAGCGTGGCGGTCAGGGTCTCGGGCGTGCGATGGCCCATCATCAGGGGCAGGACAAGCACGGCCGCTGCCAGCAGGGCGGCCGAGAGCCGTTGCGGCAGGGTCAGCGCTTTCTGAACACGAACCCGGCGGCCCGAGGAATCAGTACTCGATGGCCGCAATTCGGAACTGTTCGTGTTCATTCATTTCGATCCTGTAGAGAACCTGGCGGGTGGAGTGCACATCGGGCCGGTCGGCGTAGTCGACCTGCAGGTCGAACCGCGCCACCGCGGTCCAGTGGTTGTCGGCCCGCGAGATGTCCATGATGTCGAGCGCCAGTCGTCGGCGCTCGGAGTTGTCGAACAGCCAGCCGTAGTTGCTCCGGAACCACGACCGGCCGCTGTGCTTGTTCTCGCGCGGTTCGGCGGTGAAGTGGTCGAGAAAGTCGTCCAGCCAGCCGTTCTCGAAGCTGGTGCGGTAGCCGGCCAGCAGCCTTTCGATATGCCGGCGGCTGTGCTCGCCGACCTCGTCGCTGGCTTCGGTCGCCGTGGTCGCCGGCGCCGAGACGCTCGCGACCATTGGTTCGGGTTCGGCGATGGGTGTTCGGGCCGGCTGCTCCGGCGCGGGCTTTGGTTCGGTCGCGGCAACCTCGCTTTCCTGCCGCGGCGCTTCTTCGGCGGGCGTTTCGGCGCTGGCATCGGGTGTCGGCGCCGCAGCCGTGCTCGCGGCCTTATCGTCGGTGGGGGATGATTCCGCGGGCGGTTCCGCAACCGCTACCGATTCATCCTCTTCGCCGCCCGGGGCCTCACGGCTTTCCGGGGCTTGCGGCCGTGCCGGCTCAGCGGCGGCGACTTGCTCGGCCGCGGCGATCTCAGGGTCAGACGCGTCACCGGATTCCGCCTCCGGCGCTTGCGACTCATCGGGCGTCGGCGGCGCCTCTTCCTGCGCGTCGGCCAAGGGATTGGCGACCCCGGCCAGGGTTTGTTCCGCGGTGTCGCCAATGGTTTCCGCCCAGGCGGCCAGCTCGAGCAGGCTGGCCTCCGGCGTGGGTTCGGCCGCCGCGTCGGGTTCCGGGGTGTTTTCCTCGGTGCCCGCCTCGCGTAAGGGGGCGATCGGCCTGCGCTCCCGGTCGAACCCGGTGGCGCGCTCGGCGCGCGAGCGCTCCCAGCTGGGCCGGATCGGCGCGACGGGCTCGGGCAGCGAATGCGCCAGCTCCGGGCGCGTGTCGCTTTCGGGCGCGGGTTCTTCCGAGTCGTCGTCCCCGGGTGGTGCAGCCACCGGCTGAACCGTCGGCTCGACCACCGCCGGCGCATCGGCCGTCGTCTCCGGCGACTGGATGGCCCGGTAGGGCTTGTAGGCCAGGTAGGCGTAGAGCACCGGCACCAGGCAGACGATGACCAGGCCGATCAGGATCCGCTGCTGAAGGTTCTCGATGCCCAGCAGCCAGGTTCTCAGGCTCGATAGCAGCCCGGGGCCCGAAGTGGGTGTGAGCCGGGCCGAGCGCCTGGCGCCCGGCCAGCGCTTGTTCGCCGCAGGCCGAGACATCGGCTGGCCCTGCTCCGGTGCAGCCCCAGCCGCGCCCGCTTCCGGCGGCTGGCCCTTGCGAAAGCGGGCGTAGGACTGGTGGATGGCCTGGGAGCGCGGCGTCAGCCATTCGGCGTGATCCGGGTAGGCGTCGGGATGATACGCCTTCATCAAGCGCCGATAGCGCGCGCGCCGCAGGTCATCGGCGAGCCCGGCTTCCAGGTGCGCGCCGGCCAGGTCCAGGCGGTCGATGTCGAAAAGCTGGAAATCGAGCTGGTCGTAGACGGCGATGCGCCGCCGCGGATGTTCGAGCGCGTGGCCGAGGCGGCTGGCCAGCGCGTCGCCGTCGTGCCGGTCGCTGCCCGACAGCCAGGCGAGCACGGTGTCGAGCTCGGCGGCGCTCAGGCGCTGCTCGCTGCCGTCGAGCAGGCGTTCGACCAGTTGCTCAATGCCCGGGCGCTTGTCGTTCATGGTGACGGCGTCTCCCGACAGTCGGTGGCTTGCTCGTTGTCGCCGGCGCCGGGGTCGCAGTCACCGGCGAGCAGGTCGCGTGCGCGAGTGAAGGCTGAAGAAGCCGACGTCGCACGGGTCGAGGGTAGCAAACGAACGGTGTCGAGTCCCGCCAGTTCGACCCGCCCCTCGATAAAGCGGTCGAAGTTGTCGGTGCTGTCGCGGCGCAGCCTGAACACCACGCTCTGATCCGGCGCGTGGGTGGCGAAATCGATCTCGAAGGGCGTCCAGCCGAAGTCCGGGGCGGGTACGTCGACGCGCTCGCGCGTGCGATGGTCTTCGCTGCGCGTGTCCAGCCACAGGTAGGGCAGGGCGCGCGTTGTCAGGTCCTCGGCCCGCCACCAGCCTCGAAGCCGGTACTGCCCGGGGCGGGCGACGGGGAATCGCACTGCCGGGGTAGTCAGGCGCAGGTTGTGTTCACCGGAAAATGAAACGCGCAGGGCGTTTGGTGTTTTGGTGGTCGTGTTGGCCAGAGAGGTTCTTTCCAGGTTTGCGCCTTTGGGCATGCGCAGCGACCAGCCGAAGGCCGGGAGGACGTTCACGGGGTAGTCGAAATCTCCCGCCGGCACCTGACCGGGCTCGTAGTCGGGGTCAACCGCTGCCCAGGCCTGCATCGCGCGCGTGGGCTGCTGGCGCAGGGCCAGGTAGGTGTAGTCGGCAAAGGCCGGTTCGCCGGCGGCGATGGCGTCGGGGCCGTGTTGTTCGATCAGGCGGTGCCAGACGGCCTCGGCCAGGGGCATGGAGCCGGTGCGCCGGGCATGGTTCATGGCCTGTTCGAGGTAGGGCTTGCCTTCCGGCAGTACGTTCTCGAGCAACCGGGCGGGGTCCGGGCTCCAGCGCGAGCCGATGAACAGGGCCTGGCCGGTCGCGCGGGGATTGACCGCCAGCAGCAGGCGCAGCTGGCGAAACACCAGATCGGCGCGGCCGGTGCTCTGCGCCAGGTTGGCGGCCTGCCAGCGCACCTCGCGGTTGCGCGGCTGCACGGAGATGGCCGTTGCCAGCAGATCGGCCAGCCGGGATTCGTCCGCGCCGTCGGAGAAGGCCATGCGCGAGAACAACAGCCAGCGCCAGGGGTCGAGGGGATAGCGCCCGAGCTGCCACTCGAGCGCCGACCTGGCGTCCTGGCGTTCCAGCCGCCAGCGCGATTCAAGCAGGCGGGCACCGTCGCGCGCGGCCAGCCCGCCCCAGGGCTGGGTGGCTTGCAGGTAAAGCAGGGATTGCGCTGGTGCCTCGCGGTCAAGCCAGCGCAGGTGGGCGAACTCCGACCCGGCGATCCAGGCCGCAATCAGGGCCGGCACCACCAGCACCAGCCCCGGGCTTTGGAGCGCGGCGAATTTCGCCCCTCGGGCTGCGCGGGCCTCGGTCACGAGCGAAGCCTAGGACGCCGACGAACTGCCCAGCTTGGGAGCGTCCTCGGCCGGCTCCTCCTCGGCCTCGTAGTTGTAGTAGTACGAGGAGTAGTAGGCGTATTCCGGGCTGTCGAGGTCGACACCGTTGAGCACCACGCCCAGCACCGGCGCCTTGACCTGGGCCAGGCGCTTCATGGCGACGCGGAAGTTCTCCTTGCCGGTCCTCGCCGCGCGGGCAACCACCACGACGCCGTCGACCTGGCGCGCCAGGATCATCGAGTCGGCCAGGCCCAGGGTGGGCGGGGCGTCCATGATGATGTAGTCGAAAGCGCGGCGACAGCTGTCGAGCACCTTGGCCAGGCGCTCGGAACTGAGCATTTCGGCCGGGCTCGGCGTGGCACTGCCCGAGGGCATGATGAACATGTCGGGCACGTGCGTGGCGTGAATGGCCGAATGGTCGCGCCCTTCGTTGTCGCTCAGCGCGATGCGGTTGGTCAGCCCCGGCGAGCGGAACAGGTTGAAATCGCGGTGGATGCGCGGCTTGCGCAGGTCGGCGTCGATCAGCAGCACGCGCGAGCCGTTCTGCGCCAGCACCGTGGCCAGGTTGACCGCCGTGGTGGTCTTGCCTTCGCCCATGCCCGAACTGGTCAGCATGATGGTTCGCGGCAGGCCCTCGGGCGTGGAGAACATCAGGCTGGTTCGAAGCGAGCGGAAGGCTTCCGAAACGGACGAGTTGGGGTGCACCGCGCTGTAGTGGCTGACGATGCGCTCGTTGTCGCGCGCTTTCTTGTCCGAATCCGATTCCTTCTGGCGCAGCTTGACCAGCGGAACCATGCCCAGCACCGGCCGGTCGACCAGGCGCTCGATGTCCTCGACCCGGCGAATGGAGCTGTCGAGGAACTCCAGCACCAGGGCCAGGCCGACGCCGGCCATCAGTCCGATCACGAGCGCCATGGCCAGGTTGCGCGGCACGTTCGGCTTGAACGGCGCCCCGGCGGCCATGGCTTCCTCGATCAGGGTGATGTTGTTTTCCTGGATGCCGGAAGCCACGCCGATTTCCTTCATGCGCTGCAGCAGGCCGTCATAGAGTTCGCGGTTGGTCTCGAATTCTCGCTGCAGGATGTTATACTGCACGGCCTGTTCGTTGAGCGCGAGCATTCGGCTTTCGCGCTCGTCGATCGCCTCGTCCAGCGATTCGGCCTGCGCCTGCAGGTTCTCGTAGCGGCCGAGAATGCCCTCGACCATTTGTTCCTTCTCGGCCGCCAGCTCGGCTTCGAGTCGCTCGATTCGATTGAGTACTTCCTGAACCTCGGGGTAGGAGTCCTGGAAGCGCTGGCTCAATTCGGCGTATTCGCTGCGTGCCTCGACCAGGCGGTCTTCGAGCTGGTCGACCGACTCGCTGTTGACGATCGGGTCGAGATGCTCCGTTCGTCCTTGCTCGATCAGGTTCTTCCAGCTCTCGAGCTGGACGAGTTCCTCGTCGATCTCGTTCTTGCGGTCGCTGAAGCGGTCGATGGCGGAGCGCGCCCGGTCAAGCAGGTCTTCGAGGTCGGCCACATTCTTGTCACGGGCAAAATCCATCAGCGCCTGGTCGGCTCGCTCGAGCTGAATGCGCATGTCCTGAAGCTGCTCCTGCAGGAACTCGCGCGCTTCGCTGCCGGAATCGTAGCGGCGCTGCATGGTCATCTGCCGATAGTTCTCGACGACCGCGTTCGCCAGTTGTTGTGCAAGCTGGGGATCAAAGGCGCGGACACTGACATCGACCAGGCGGGATTCCTCGACACGCTGCACTGAGATGCGCGAGCGCAGTGCATTCGCTGCCCGCCGGATCTTCGCTTCATCCTGTTGTTCTGCCGAAGGGGTGCTGCGTTCGACGCCCTCGCCGGGTCCATCGCCGCCGGGCAGGATGGCGCGGGTTACCGTGCGAAACAGCGAGCGGATTTCACCCATCACGCTGCGCTGACGAACCTGGCCGAGCAGCTCGGGCTGGTCCTGAAGCTGCTCTTGCCGGATGACCTGTTCGGCCAGGGCGCCGCTTTTGAGAATCTCGAACTGCGTGCTGTAGAAGATGCTGGTTGCATTCCAGCCCTGCTGCTCGGGCGCGAAATCCTGGTAGTTGAGAATCCGGGAGCTTTCGGGGTTGATCTCGATACGCGCCGACGAACGATACTCGGGGACCATCAACAGCGAAGACAGCAGTGCCGCGGTCACGACGATCGCGACCACACCGATCACGGTCCACTTGCGCTTGACCAGGATGCGCCAGTACTCGCGCAGGTCGATGGTTTCGTCGTCGTCAACGCGTCCCTGGACGGACGGGTCGTATACCGCCATTTGCTGGCCGGACTGACCCACGGGCTGCAGGTGGTGCGGCTGTTCGTTGTCCCTGTTGTCGCTCATGCCATTTCCGTGTCAGTCCGCCTTGCGGGCACTCTCGATCTGCTCTGCCGGGCGTGTTCTGCTGAAATATTGTTCAGTCCGTTTGGTTCAAAGTGGCCTGAAGCCCAGGAGCGCGAACGGCCGAAATATCTTGACGAAGGTGGACAGTCCGGATCGAAATGCGCCTGAATCGACGATCACGATATCGCCGTTCCTCAGCGAAACGTCCTCGTCCGGATTGTCTCGAATGTCGTTGTAGGCCAGATCGGTGCTTTCCCAGGCCCCGTTTTCATCCCGCCTGAGAACCTGGATGTCGGATTTGTTGGCTTCGAATGCGAGTCCGCCAGCTTCCGAGAGTATCTTGAGTACGGTACTGTCTGCTCGCTGCCGGTAAGCGCCAGGTTTTTCCACTGCACCCTCGACATAGACGTAACCTCCGCGCGGGACATTGATCATCGCACCCTCACCGAGTACCAAATTGTATTCGTCGGTGTCGCGCATCAGCTCTTCAACGTCAATGATCAGGGTCCGCGTTCCAAGCTGCCCCGATTCGGGATCGCGAACGCGATCTGTCAAGTAGATGCTGCTGCCGGCCTCGCCACTGATGCCGCCGGCAAGGGCCAGTGCTTCGATCAGCGTTGTCTGCCGGCTGACCGAGTAAACTTTTGGATTCGATACGGCCCCGATAACGGTGAATTGCTGGCTGCGATACTCGGTGACTTCGGCCGAAACCCGGGGGTTGCGAAGGTATTCTTCGCTGTAAGCTTCGGCGATGACGCTTTCGACTTCACTTAGCGTGAGTCCGGATATCGCGACCTCACCGACGAGCGGCATGAGAATCTTTCCGGCGCCATTGACGCGGTACTCGCGGGAGAGGTCCTCGACGCCAAAGATGTCGACCCGGACTCTGTCTTCAGGGCCAATACGGTAGACCCGATCCGCCGAGCCTTCGACGGCCTTCATCATCAGTTCATCATTGATATCGCTGACCCGTTCCTGGGTCGCGACTTGCTGTTGGAACTCTTCCAGGGACTCGCCGGACTCGCCCTGGCCGCCACTGGTTGCGCAGCCGCCCAACAAGAAAATACTGGCTAAGGCCAGCGAATAGAGAAACTTATGCATCTTTCCCGTTGCGTCCATCCAACCTGTGTGTGGCGCAGGGTCCCCCAAAAACAACGAACCCCCCGAAGATGTTGGCCCGATCACGCCGGCATTCGGAGCCGGCGCGTCGGTTGCCCGGATCAGCCCGCGGTTCACGGGCTGACGGGGTCGGGATCCTCGTCGTCGTCATCGCCGCCGTCGATGATCTCGTAGCCGATGTAGCTGCCGATAACCCCGCTGAACGCGAGCGCAACACCGCTGCCCGAGCTCAAGCCGGCGATGGCGGCCCCGGCGACTTCCTGTCGAGTCCACCAGACCATGCAGGGCAGGGCGCTGCGGTCGGTGTCGAGCTGTTCCTCGACTTCCGGCGGCAGTTCCAGTTCGACGCGGCGCGCAGCCTGCGGCGTGAATTCATACTGTTCGCCGGGTTCGACCAGGCGTTGGACCGTGCGTTGGCGGTTGCGGCCGTCGAGCTCGCCCGATTGCACCGTCACGCGGTTGAGGGAGGTATCCACCAACTGGATCAGGCCGGCCGCGGTCAGGCCGAGGCAGGGGGCCAGGTCGCCAGCGGGACGGGCCTCGAACTGGAAGTCCCCGGCGTCGATCAGCAGTTCCTTGTCTTCGCCCTCGAGGGCGTAGATCAGGTCGCCGGCATCCAGCGTGCCCGAAATCGTGCCGTTGTCGATCGTCAGGGTCGCGTCCGTGCCTTCAATGAAGGCGAAGCTGTTGCCTTCGTTGAGGTGCAGGATGCCGTAGCCGTTCCGGACCTGGACGCGGTCGCCCGAGAACCAGGAGTAGTTGCTGTCGCGAACCGTGATGGTGTTGCCGCTTCCCCCCTGCGTGACGCTGACGGAGCCGCGCACGTCGAGCGTGCCGCTGGGCGCCTGCGCCATCGCGCTGCCGGCCATGAAGGCGCTGGCAACGAGCGCGCCGGAAATCGTGGCAACCCATTTCGAGGTAACCGTGCGAGAAAATGTGATCATATTCAATGTTCCTGGTGCAAAGCCTGAACTGCCGCTCCCCACTTTTACTGAGGACAATGCAAGTTCAGAGTAATGGGGCCGGCGGTGCATGTCAAACCATTTGGCGCCGCCGACAGGCGGTCTCGTCGGGACTGAATCGTGAGCGGATGTGGCCTGTGGGACGCGGATTTGCTTGCCGGGGCGACGGGCCTGTCGTAGAGTGACGCGGCAATGAACGCACCCGCACGATTCCCCTGGGGCATGGTCGATATTCACGGGCACCTGTTGCCCGGCATCGACGATGGGGCGCGTAGCATGGACATGGCGCTGGATATGGCCCGAATGGCCGTCGCCGACGGCATTTCCCTGTCCCTGATGACGCCGCATCACCTCAACGGGGTCTACGAGAACCCCGCCGAGAACGTGCGCGAGCGCACGGCGGCGTTCCGCGAGGCCCTGAGAGCGGCCGAGATCGAGCTCGAGGTGTTCCCGGGCGCGGAATGCCACCTGGTGCCCGAGCTGGCGCGCGAACTGCAGGCCGGCACAGCCATGACCGTCGCCGACCGCGGGCGCGCCGTTCTGGTGGAGCTGCCGGTGCATTCCATTCCAATGGGGGCGACCACCATCCTGGAAAACATCCTGGCGCTGAACATGGTGCCGGTCGTCGTCCACCCCGAGCGCAACTCCGAACTGGCCCGCAACCCCGACCGCCTGGCCGACTGGGTCGACATGGGCTGCCTGGCGCAGGTCACGGGCCGCTCGTGCACCGGCAAGTTCGGCGACCGCGCCCTGCGCGCCGCGCGCGAGATGGTCACGCGGGGAATGATCCATTTCCTGGCCTCGGATGCCCACCGCGACCGCCGCCGCGTCCCCGAGATGACCCCCGGCCGCGAATCCGTCACTCCCTGGATCGGCCCAGAAGCCGCCCGCCTGATCACCGAAGATTTCCCACGCAACCTGGTCATGGGCCGAGAAATCGACCCCGAGCAGCTCCTTGAATTGCTCCCGCGCCAAAGAAAAAGCCGCGGGCTCTTCGCACGGTTGCTGGGCCGAAGCTGAAGGCCCGCGGTTTTGGTCTTCCGTAGGATGCGTGGAGCGCAGCGCAACGCATCAGCCAACCCCAACCGCCGCCGATGCGTTACGGCCTAACGGCCTCCACACATCCTACGCCCCCCACCCAGACCAACGCACCCACCCCACACGGCAAAGCCGTCCCCCTGGTCCGTGGCCCGTGATCCGTAAACCGTAAACCGCGGAATCATCGACCGTAGGATGCGTGGAGCGAAGCGCAACGCATCAGCCAACCCCAACCGCCGCCGATGCGTTACGGCCTCCGGCCTCCACACATCCTACGCCCCATCCAGACCAACGCACCCACCCCACACGGCAAAACCGCCCCAACGCTAACGGAGCCGCGCCAAAACACCAGAACGCAGCCCGGAACCCGTTGTTCTTTCCTGAAACCTGAAACCTGAAACCTTCTTTAAGTCCCCTCCAAAACCGCCCAATCCCCCAGTTCGCTATAATCTCCCCATGCGCATCACCGAACAGCAACATCAGGCCATCCTCTCTGCTGCGCGTCGTGCCTTCGGGCCTAACGTGACGGTCCGGCTGTTCGGTTCGCGTACGAACGACCAGCGCAAGGGCGGCGATTTTGATTTGTATGTCGAGTGCGATTCCGACGACGCCGATTGGCTTACCCGCGCAAAGCTGAAATTTCTTTGCGAGTTGGACAGGAGCACGGCGCTGGCAGGCGAAAAAATTGACGTCGTGCTGTCCACGCCGCTGCACCGCGAACCGCGGGCCATCGACCAGATCGCAAGAAGTGAAGGTGTCCGGCTGTGAGCGGGTCCTCCCGGAGCAAGCTCGAATCCGCGTTCAGGGAATGCGAGCTGCACGCGGAAATTCTCGCTGAAGATCTTGACGAGCACGGTGAACCCGCATATTCGGCGGCAAGTATCGAGGCACTGACCAGGCACCGGCTGCGTCTGCTGGACCAGATGGCCTACCGCTTCACGAAACTGCAGGCCACCCTGGGGGAGCAGGTACTGCCCATGCTGCTCGACCTGGCCGAAGAACCACTCGCCTCGGACGCGCCGTTTGCACAAAAGCTCCAACGCCTGGAGCGCATCGGCATCATTCCGTCGGCCGAACAATGGCGCGAGCTCCGAATCGCGCGCAATACAATCGCCCACGAGTATCCCGATGCTCCCGAGCTCAAGGCCGCTGCGCTAAATCAGTTCGTGCGAAGCGCAGACGACCTTCTTCAGTTCTGGGAGCATGTCGCCGACCAAGCCAGGCAACTTGGCTGAACCCTTCGATCCCGACCCGATAGTCTTTCCCGGAACCCGGAACCCGGAACCCGGAACCCGTTGTTTTCCCTGAAACCTGAAACCTTCTTTAAAGAACCCCGACGCCATTTCCATGCATCGTTCGTCAAGGTAAGTCATGCAACTCCAGGTCACCGTCACCACGCACTTCCAGCACCTTGTTGACAAGGTCACCGCCACAGCGATCGTCTGCCCATTTCAGCGCCTGGCAAAGGCGTTGCCATTGGTCTTCACGGCTGAGCCCAGCTTCTCGTAGCGCAATCACTCCGGGGTGGAGTTCGATATTACGCGCCAGGTTGAGGAAGTCACCAATATTTAGTGTGACAACGACCTGGTCATATCGCCAAGCGTACTGCCAGACGCGGATATCCGGTTGCCCCATAAGGCCTGCATCCCTGACTGCTTGTGAGGGAAATCCTGCCTGGTTGGCCCATTGCGCAAGAAGCGGGGACAGGTTTTCGTCAATCAGCAGCTTCACCGGCAGCGCGTCTGATCTGCAAACGGCCAGGAGGACGCCCTGGGTCGTTGCCCATACGGGCTTTCAGCGCAGCATAGGAAAGTGCTGCACGATCCAGCGCCGGATAGTCTTCGCGAAGTTGCTCAACCGGTACCCCTTGCCGGATCTGTTCGACCACCTGCTGGACCGGCACTCGCGTACCCCGGAAAACCGGCTGGCCACCGCAGATCTCAGGATTGCGCTCGATGCGGGTCGAACCCAGCCTGTAGGCGCGTAGCTCCGAGCTTGAACGGTTGATGATTGGACCGAGATCGAAGACAACGGGAACATTTCCGCTCCGCTTCAGTTGTTGTCCGTCGCGTCTCCAGCGACCCGAAAGCGCCACATTGCGCCTGAAAACGGAATACAGCTCGCGCCGCTCGTCAGGGCCAACACTGATGCCTTCCTGCTCCAGTTCTTTCTTGAAACAGAAGTAAATCACATCCCGGAAGCTGAGCTGCAGACGGGCACGGCCCGCGGAAACTGCAGATCGCTTCAGTACCCGCTGAAACTCCTGCCGAATGGCCTTGGGAGTCTGTCCGGCAACCGTCGCCGCTACGCGTGTTTCAATTTCAGTACTCATGACAAAAAATATGACTCAGAGTGAGTCGTATTTTACATGAGCCAGAGTCCAACTGTAAACAAACGGCTCTCGAAACCCAGAACCCGCAACCCGTTGTCGCTTCCTGAACCCTGAACGCTGAACCCGGAACCCGTTGTTCTTTTCCTGAAACCGAGCGCAGCACCAGCCGCTCCCCATCAAAACACCAAAGAACCAAATGAACGTAGGATGCGTGGAGCGCAGCGCAACGCATCAGCCAAGCCCAATCGCAGCCGATGCGTTACGGCCTCCGGCCTCCACACATCCTACGCCCCCATCCAGACCCAGGCAGCCAGCTCGCACGGCAGAACCGCCCCCAAAGGCAACGGGGCCGCACCAAAACACCAAAACACAAAAAAACCAAAGAACCAAACGAACGTAGGATGCGTGGAGCGAAGCGCAACGCATCAGCCAAACCCAACCGCAGCCGATGCGTTACGGCCTCCGGCCTCCACACATCCTACGCCCCTGGGAGCATGTCGCCGACCAAGCCAGGCAACTTGGCTGAACCCTTCGATGCCGACCCGGTAGTCTTTCCCGGAACCCGGAACCCGGAACCCGGAACCCGGAACCCGGAACCCGGAACCCGTTGTTTTTCCGTAACCCGTAACCCGTAGTTTGACCCTACCTCGAACCCTTCAACGCTTCTTCCGGAGCCCCCGGGCCCCGCTCAGCCCGCACCCGCTTCCGCCGCTGATACCGCCGCAGCAGCCGCAACACCCGATCGGCTCGCCACATCGCGACCTGGTAACCGACAAAGAAAGCCGCCAGCGGCCAGAACATCAGCCACTCGGGCAGCCCCAGCCACCAGCCGCCGATACCGACGGCCACCAGCAGGCTCTGCAGCAGCAGCAGGCGGTTGACCGTGATGGCTACCGACCAGCCACCGCGGATGAAGATGTGGTGCAGATGCCAGCGATCGGCCGACAGCGGACTGCGGCCGCGCACGCAGCGACGGAAGAACAGGCTCAGGGCATCGGCCGCCGGCAGGACGAGCATCCAGGCCACGGTCACCGGGTAGATGCCGGCCGATTCGGTCTGGGTGGCGTAAATCGCCAGCCAGGCCAGGGCAAAGCCCAGGATGGTGCTGCCGCTGTCGCCCATGAACACCGAGGCATTCTTGCGCCAGGGTCCGCGCATGTTGTAGGGCAGGAAGCCGCCCACGGCCAGGCCCAGCAGGAAGGGCATGATCCAGGCGGCCGAGCCGTCCAGGAACAGCACCAGTGAGAACCCGGCCAGGGTGACCAGCGACACGCCACCGGCCAGGCCGTCAACGCCGTCGAGCATGTTGACGGCGTTGATCATCAGCATCACGCACAGCACCGTGAATACGCCCGAAAAGACCCACAGCCCCACGGCACCAAAGCCGAACAGGTTGCCCAGGAACTGTACCTGGAGCTCGCCGTAGACCACCACCAGCATCACCGCGGCCAGTTGTGCCAGCAGGCGCCAGAAGGTGCGCAGATCGTGGATGTCGTCGATCACGCCAACGATGGCCAGCAGGCCGATGCCGGCCAGCAGTGTATCGGCGTGGAAATTGAACGGCTCGAGCAGAAGCAGTGACAGCAGAAAGCCGACGGCGATGCCCAGGCCGCCCACGACCGGAGTGGTGCGGGCGTGGCGCCGACGGTTGCAGGGATGGTCAACCAGCCCGAGCGACGGCGCCAGTGTGCGACAAAGAAGAATGATCAGCGCCGATGAAACCAGCGCCGTGATCGAAGCAAACGTCATTTCCCCCATTTGCATCTCTCCCCTTCCCCGGAAACTTGAACGCCTTGACGAGACTAGCGCGGAATGTGATCTGGATCAAGTCTTTGGGGCATTCGGGCAGGTTTACGTTCAGGCGGCCGACTAGCCGCTCATCGATTCAATGCCAGTCGACGACCCGGAATCCGGAGACCGATTCAACCGTATCGTCGATCGGCTCCTCCCCTAGCGTCACCCAGGAGTGTGACTCCACGCCCTTGCGCGACGAACCGCGGACCCCGATCTTGAGCTGCGCATCCAGCCCCGCCCGCCGCATCCAGCTCCACAGGCACAAAGAGCGCGACAGACAATGCACGCCGGGCAGCCGAGCACCAACACGCTTCAGCGCCAGCGCGCGCCGGCGCCAGGTTGCGGCAGCCGCCGGGCTGGTCTCGCGCGCGGACTTGCGGCGCCCGAGCAGGCGCTGTGCGCGCCTGAGGCCACCCAGGCGCATCACCGCATGCGCCAGCGGCAGTCGCCAGGCGGCCGAGAACAGATCGCGACGCTGCGGCGCCGGCAGCGCGCGCCAGCGGCGCGTCCATGAGTCCCGCCTAGCCATGCTTGCCCGCGCGGTAGAAGCGCCCCTGCTGTTCGAACAGCGCCGCATAGCGACCGCCACCGGCCAGCAGCTCGGCATGACTGCCGCGCTCGATGATCCGCCCGCGGTCGAGCACGCAGACGTGATCGGCCTGCTGCAGGGTCGAGAGGCGATGGCTGATGATCAGCGCGGCGCGCCCTTCGGTGCGCTCGCGAAGATGATTGAACAGCTCGGCCTCGGCGGCCGGGTCCAGCGCGCTCGACGGCTCGTCGAGCACGATGAGGCGCGCGCTTTCGGAAAACATCGCCCGCGCCAGGGCGATGCGCTGCCACTGCCCGATGCTCAGCTCACGCCCGTCGTCGAACATGCGCGACAGTGGCGTATCCAGGCCCAGCGGCAGCTCGCCGAGAAACCCGTCGGCGCCGGCGCGCCGCGCCACTTCCTCGAAGCGCGCCGAGTCGGCCGGCTGCCGCACTTCGCCGAAGTGGATGTTGTCGCGCGCGCTCAAGGCGTAGCGCGCAAAATCCTGAAAAACCACGCCCAGCAGCGAGCGGTATTGCAGCGGGTCGAGCTCGCGGACATCCACGCCCTCGAGCGTGATGCGCCCGGCATCCGGGTCGTAGAGCCGGCACAGCAGCTTGATCAGCGTGGTCTTGCCCGAGCCGTTGGCGCCGACCAGGGCGGTGATCTTTCCCGACTCGAGCTGCAGGTCGATATCGTGCAGCACCGTCGCGTCCGTGCCCGGATAGGCGAACGACACCGACTCGAATCGAATGCCTTCGCGCACCGGGTCGGGCAGGGTGGCCGGCTCGGCCGGGGCCGTGATGGCCGGGCGGATGTCGAGAAACTCGAACAGCAGATCGATATAGAGCCGGTCCTCGAAAAAGCGCGAGATCTGGTGTACCAGCTCCTGCCCCGTGCTCTGGGCGCGCTGGAAGACCATCAGGAACAGCACCAGGTCGCCGACGCTGGTCGCACCCGCGGCCGTGCGGCCCACCAGCCAGGCTAGGGCCGCAAAGAACAGCCCGGTCGAGACCACGCCGGCGGCCAGCTCCCAACCGGCCTGGCGCCTGTGGATGGCAAAGCGCCCCCGGCGCAGCCGACCACGGATGCGGGCATATCGATTGCGCAGCAGCCGCCCGATGCGGTTCTGGCGCACTTCCCGCGCCTGCTGGTCGGCGGTCATCAGCCAGTCCAGGTAGCCGGCCCGGCGCTGTTCCTGCGTGGTCCGGCGCTCCCACTCGTAGAGCCGGCGTGTGAAGCGCAGCCGGGCCCACAGCATCGGCAAGGTCGCGACGGCCAGCAGGGGCAGCAGCAGCGGGTGGATGGTTGCGATCAGGGCGATGACCGCCACCAGCATCACCGCTGACTTGACCATCATCAGCAGGTTGCCCACCACCTGCGCCGGGCGCTGGTTGCCCGCCTGGCGCGCCCGGCGCAGCGTGTCGAAATAGCGCGGACTCTCGAAAAACGCCAGGTCGGCGCTCACAGCCGAGTCATGCACCTGCCAATCGACATGATCGGCCACCTTCAGCCCCTGCGCCTCGCGGCACAGGCTGGCGCCGGTGCGCGCCGCCAGGTAGGCAATCGTGCTCGCACCCGTCAGCGCCACCCAGAACAGGGCCGAAGAGGCATCCCCGCCGCCACCCTCGAGCGAGGCGGTGAGCACATCCACCAGCTGCTTGATCAGGTAGAGCACCGCCAGCCCGAAAAAGATCTCGGCCAGCATCGCCGCGGCGGCCAGCAGCGTCCAGCCCGGGCTGGCCTGCCAGGTCAGCGAGAGCATGCGGCGCAGGGACTGGGTGGCGCTTCGAATCAAAAGGGGATTCCGGAGACCGAACTGGCCGCATTCTACCTGTTCGACTCCCCATCGCGCCGAACTCGCCGCGACAGCCCGCGGCGCAAACGCTTAAACTGAACGCTTCAGCAACCAACCGCCAGCCCATCACCGCCATGACCGAAATCTCCCGCGCCGACGCCGATGCGGCCATCGCGCGCATCGCCGCCGCCCTCGACGACAAGCGCCTGACCATCAACGCCCTCGACGACGGCTCGGGGGTGGTGCTCGATGTCGAGGGCGAGCAGATGCTGACGGCCAACGCCACGGGAATCGCCATCGTGCAGGCCATTAACGCGGGCGAGCGCGACACCGCGACCATCGCCCGCCGACTGGCCGAGCAGTTCGATGTAACAGAAGCACGAGCCGGCGAAGACGTCACCGCGTTCGTCGCCCGGGTTGCCGGCGGCCTCTGAAGCATGCGCGTCGAAGCCGATACCGAAGCCCAGGGGCCGGCCTGCCGGCTGGTTGCCGAGGCGCTCGGTGTCGAGATCGCGATCAGCGGAATCACCGCCGGTGAAATGCGCTACCGGCTTGAAGGGCAGGGCGAGCCCTGGCGCTGGGCCGACCTGGTCGGGCGTGGCCCGATCGGGGTCCGCCTGGCAACGGATCCCATCCATGAGCCCGTCGAGGGCGAGCCGATCGTATTTGAGACCGATCTATCGGACGGCCGAGTAAAGCTGGTCTCCGGCGGCGAAGCCGAGTTCCGGGTCGAGCCACACCACGCCGACAGCGGCGGCATTCTGCCCTATTGTTTTCACGCCGCCGTCGCCCAGCAACTGGCGCGTGCCGGCGTTATGAGCGTGCATGCCGCCGGTATCGTTTCGCCACGCGGTGGGCTGCTGGTCGTCGGACGCAAGGGTGCCGGCAAGTCCACTCTGACGGCGTCGGCTTTTTGCGCGGGGTTCGGTGTGGTCAGCGATGATTGGCTGCTGGCCGCGGTGAATGGAACCGCCATACACGTAGAGCGGATGCGCAACTACATGATGCTGCGCATGGGCTGGGCCAGCGAGCAGTTCCAAAAGCGACTACCGGACGGTCTGCTGCAGGAGTCCGCCACGCGACCGCGCTTTTACCTGCGCCTTCCGCCGAGCAACGCCCGTTTTCCGCAAGACGCACGAATCAACATGATCGCCGTTGTCGAGCGGCCGCGTGGCGGGCGCCGTGCGCAAACCGAAATCGAAGCGCTGCCGTCGGCGCTTGCGTTGGCACACCTCACCGAGTCGAGCATGCCCGTCTTGTTGTCGCAGCAGCTGCCGGTCGAAAGGGCATGCCTTTTCGAGCAGCTGTCACGCGCCCTGTCGCAAGCGCCGGCCCGTCGAATTCGCACCGGCACCGACCTGGTGAGCACACCCGAGAAGGCCTGGCGTTGCGTGCTGCAGCCCCTTGCGGGCGCGGCCGGCAGGCGGCGTGTCGCGGTTGACCGAGGCCGTTCCGGGTGCTAATCTTCTAACGAAGAGTGTGACTGAGTTCAAACCCGCGCAGGGGGGGAGCATTGGAGACGGGTTTCCGCCCTGTAGCGCATTCCGAATAAGGGTGATTTCATGTCTGAAACGAGGGTCGATCAACTCGAGCCGGGCCATAGTAATGTCGCTGGCAAGTCTTCCTACGAAGCGCCAGCGGCCGAATGGCACGATCTGCGTGTAATTACGCTGGGGGGCAGTCCAGGGGAGGGAGACTCTGGAGCCATAGACACTCAACAACCAGCAGGTGACCAGTCCAACAGTCAGTATAGAAGCAGGGGCGGTAGTCACTACGACGCCAATCCAGACGACGATTATGGCAACTACGTCTAAACTCCCCCAACGCCCGAATGGCTGAATGAATAGGGCGGAAGCGCCTACTTTATCTTTTGCGACCGATCAAAGTAGTCCAAAGCCATGGCAATTGCTTGGAAGTGGCTGGTATTCATCCGGCTCTTGGTCCTTAGCGCTACTCGGTTTTGTATCCAACCTTCATGAATTCTCCACCGGGCCTTCATTCACAAGGACGGGATCGCAAGCTCAAATTCTCGCTGATTTACTGGATAAGCGTGGCCCGAGCCTGATTGAGCGTCTGTGCGGCAACTTCGCGTTGTACGCAGTCTGTCACCCCGAACGTTTCATCCTTTTGGCGCGCGATCGACTCGGCGGTCGTACGCTCTACTACGCCATTCATTCCAGTCGGTGGTACATCGGGCCGACGGCCGGGGGCGTTTTGCGTTCATGCAGGATGCCGCCCCGGCAGGATAGCGTGTCGATGGCTGCCCATTTCTCCGGTTTGCCGGTGCCTCAAGGGCGGACCGGCTTCGAAGGGGTTCACGAACTGCGACCGGGCGAAATCCTGAGTATCGATGTCTTCGGTACTCGTTCCCTGTATATGGCCCTGCCTTCCGCCTGCATGGATGATTACAGCGACACCGCCGCAACTGTGGGAACCTTTCGCGAGCTATTCGATCAGGCCGTTGCCAGTCGTCTTCCCTTACACGGCCCTACGGCAATTATGCTTTCGGGTGGGATGGACTCAGGGCCTGTCGCTGAATCGGCGGCGCGGCAGTTGCGGGAAAATCGAGAGTCGCTGCATCCGGTTTCCTGGCGGCTACCCAACTCTCCGGAAGCTGATGAGAGTTATTGGATCCGCACCCTGTGTCGCCATCTCCGACTGCAGCCGCAGTGGATTGATCCGCAATACCTTCCTTTTGGCCAGCTCAACGGTTCCATGATCAGCCCGGACTGGCCGAGCTTCAATTCCTTCCGCCACCTGGTCAATGCCTGTTATCGCGAGGCTGCCGAGTCGGGTTGCTCCGTGATCCTGAACGGCAATGCCGGGGATAACCTTTATATGCCATTTCACCTTCTCTACCGCGGCTATGCACTCGACGGCGACTGGCGTTTGATCTGGCGTGATCTGGTGCACATTTTCGGGCGAGGCGGTGCGCGAGCCCTGGCTTCGCACCCCCCGCTTCGCTATTTACTCGGCCGGTTCCGTTCCGGTCGAAGAAAATCCCGAATGCCTGAATGGCTGTTGCCGTCCGCTCGGCCAGCCTGGCACCTGGCCCACGAGGGTCAGCCGAGATTCGATGATCATGTATTGCCGGAGTACGCAGCACAGTTGCTGGGGCCGCGCATGACCAGCGGACGCTGCCATGAACAGTATTTCGCTGGCCTTCACGGCATTGAGCGTCGCGATCCTTTTCACGATGAGAATCTCGTTGGATTCATGCTCAGGGCACCTGCGTCATTGAGTGTGCGGGATGGTCGGACCAAGTGGATCATCCGTGAGGCCACGCGAGGCCGCTTGCCTAATGCGTTTCGGCTCAAGCAGCGCACCGGCCTGCTGAATAGCTACTTTTTGGCCGGGTTGCGAGCGAATCGAAAGGCTGTGGACCGGTTGCTGTTCGAAGAATCTCCCGGCTGGCAACGCTGGCTGCGACCGGAGTTCGTTCGCGCTGCGCTGGCGGAACCGGACAAAAATCATAGCGTTGTGTTGTCGCGTTGCGTCGGCTACGCGCTTTGGGCGAAGCACTGGGGCCTCTAGAAGACAGGGTCGACATAAAAAAGGGGCGCCTCGCAGGGCGCCCCTTCTCGGGCTTCGATTTATGTTGAGTGTTCAGTCCACCGTAAGCGTCGGATCGCCAAGCAGGCCCCAGTTGATCACCTGGTCGTCCAGCCCTTCATCACTCGCGTCACGACGAGCCTGCAACACGGCCTGACCAAGCGTCATGCCTTGGAGTTGGTATTCCTGAACCCTGGAGACCACGAACTCGTTCTGCCGATAGTTCGACAGTGTAGTCGCCCCATGGATGGCCACGGCACCGTTTTGCGCACCCGGAATCGGATTTCCCTGAGCGTCCTCGTCGTAGCCGTTCATCCAGCGATGGGCCACTGTCTCGCTGTAGGGCGAGACGAAGTAGCTGGTGTAGCACGTCGAGGTGCTGATCATCGTCGGCAGCCCGAAGTTGTCGAGTCCCGCCAGGTCATTGGGAACCAGCAGGCCGTCGAAAGTCCACATGCTCGGGGAGCCGTGACCGACGAAGCCGGTGAACGCCCGGCCTTGCTCGAGCAGCCCGAACAACTGATCGCGGCCGGCATCCGGGCTGGCAACGTCGTCGAGGAATACTGAATCGATCTGGCCCTCGGGCCAGCCGGCATCAACGAGCTGGGCCATCATGCGGGTGGCCTGCTCCTGGAAGGAACGCTGGCCCGGATCTTCCAGATCCGCGACCCAGACTGCATTGCGCAGGCCTTCCATGCTGCCTTCCCAGTCCAGCGTCTTGTAAACGATGGATTCCAGGTCGTCGAGCGTGCGCACCGGCCAGCGCCCAATCGCCTTGTCGGCTACGCCGTCCCCGTCAATGTCGGCCATCAGCCCATCCGACGGGGTATGGGCGACGCGTTCGGTCGCCGCATAGAAGGTCGGGATGAAGCTGACACTGCCCATCTCCAGAATGTCGCGGTAATCGTAGGTGTCGTCTCCCACGAGAAGCACGTGCTCGTAGTCGAACTGCGAGTCAGCCGCGGCCAGGAAACGACGCACGGCCTGGGGCAGGGGCATCCCGCCGCCGAAGTGCGTCTGGATCTCGGTGATATCGAGCAGGCGCACGTTCCAGCCTTCCGCATTGCGCTCGGCGACGAAGTCATTGAGCGGATGCGATTCCTGAGCACTGGCCGGCAGGAAGGCCGGGTGAGCAATCACCAGGAAGTCGCCGGCTTGATCCAGCAGCGGGTTGCTGCCGATTGCGTCCAGGGGCTCGGGCCGGTGCAGGGCGTTGTCTGAGGACATCCACAGCGCATAGCCTTCCTCGGCCGGCGGAACGGCGCGGATCATGCCGCGGCCGGCGACTTCGGTCGGCACACTCAGCAATTCCTCACCGTTCCAGGCCCAGGCGGTCTGGCCGGATTGAAGGAATCCATCGCCGGTAACGTTGTTGCCCGGCTCGTATTCCTGGATCAGGAGCCGGTCATCGTTCGCCCGAGTGCTTGTGGGCACGAACAGCGTGATCGACTCGAGCAGCACGAGGTCGACATCCGCTTCCGTACCGCCGGGCAGGCTCACTTCAACAGAAACCGTTTCGCTGTCGAGGGCACTCGCCGGAATCTCCGACGTGATGCGCCGTTCCACGCGGCCATTGAAGAATTCTTCGGTGACAATTTCACCATTGACCGCGACACGAACGTGGTGATCGGGAGAGGGGTCCGGATCATTGCCACCCGCAAGCACGATCTCCAGGCGACCGGTTTCGCCCCGAACAGCGTGCTTGGGCAGATCGAACGTTGATGTGTGTGAGTTTTGATCCGATACCCATGAGCGCAGCTCGGCCAGCGACCAGGGGTCATCCAGCACGGCCGACATGCGGTAGGACAGATCCCGGTCATCGCGCAGCGGCTTCATGTAGGAGCGGTCGGTATGGATCATTGCCCCTTCGGGTGCCTTGCCGGCCGCCAGCGCGTTGCCGCGGTCGAGTTTGACGCGATAGACGAGGTCGTCCACGTAGAGCGCGTTCGGGAACGAAGGCTTCTCGCCCCAGAACTCGATGACGGTCCGTTCATTGAACGTCCGTGAACGTGCGCCCCAGCGCGAGCCATTGAATGAATCGCCGCGCCCCAGTGTGCGAACGGATCTCGGTACGGGCTCACCGTCGGCGGTGACGGCAATTCGATCCAGCCGCTGGCCACGCAAGTCGATTCCCGCTGCCATGAGATCGTCATGGGTGATCCGTTGCATACCTTCCTCGGTAACCAGGAAGTCTGCCGCTAACGGCTTGTCCTGGCGAGAATCGGCGCGCCAGGTTTCACCCATGCGCTGGAAGCCCAGGGTCGCCAGCCGTGCTTCGGCAGCGGTGCGAATGCTCTGCCAGTCGATGGGTGTGGAGGCATCGGCGCGGCCGTAGCGCGCATCGACATCAAACAGGCCGTACATCTCTTCCTTGCCGCGATTATCAACGGCGGTAATTGCGAGCTGATCAATGCCGGCACGTTGCTCATTTGTAAGCGTATGGCTGTACTCCTGAGGATGCGCGGCGTCCCCGGTCTTCGACGGAATCATGTCGGGCGTGAGAAGGGTCATTTCTCGTCCGTTATAACCCCACAGGTAGAAGCCGACATTCTCAGTCTCCGAAACCGTAGACCACGAGACGTTCAGGCCTTCGCGTGTCTCGCGAGCTTCAAAGCCACTGATGCTGACAGGAAGGGTGCCAGCCGTGAGCTCGTGGTCTTCCACTTCACCATCCGCCTGGAAACCCCATGGTGCCGGCGAAGTGCGGTCAATATCCAATGCACTTGAACCAAAGAAGCCGCGTTCGGTGTCGGTGGTAATGCGGAACCGTGAGAAGGTCTGGCCAGTCGTCAGGGTGTCACTGGAGGTATAGCGCCAGACTACAACCACCACCCCTTCGCAGTTCGCGGGCACGTTGCCATCATCGAAATTAGGACCGCCAATCGTGTCACCATTGTTCGCGCCACTTTGCGCACAGGTGTTCCCGTCCCCGGAGGGATCGAAGTCATCGAGACCGGTATCCCCGACGATGACCTCGGCGGCCGAGCGCTCGCAGTCGGCGGAAATCTGCCCGTCACTGGTAGCGCAGTCATTGCCGAATTGCCCCGAACCGTCGAAGTCCACCCATCCGGCCAGCTGCGCATCGGTCGCGGTGGGGTTGGCCACGCGCACGGCGGCGCAGTATTCAAACTGATCGGTGCCAGGATCATTGAGCATATCAACACCATCGCAGGAGACGGCTTCGCCGCTGCCGACGGCAGCAAAATTCGCCAGCTCGACCCCGCTTTCGGCACCGTCATCGGTGGCATCGGCGGATGGCTGCCCATCTTCCTCGCCGTCGGTGTCGTTGGCGCCCGGACTACCGACCGGATTAATAGAATTCGGCATCCAGGGGCCACCAATGGTGTGATGAGCGCCGCTTCTTGCGCCAACACTGAAGTTTCCGGGCAGTTCGGTAAAAGCCAAAGTGTCGTATGCTGGCGACTCTCCTAGATCTGCAGACGCAGCACGCGCGTCCGGCGCATCGCCCCAATCAATCCCACATGCAGTAATTGGAGTATCGATGGTGAAGTCAACGGCATCTGCTTGCGGATCGAACTCAAGTTCGATTGCGCCCACGTTTGAAAAAGTGACGCCGTTGCCGGTGTCCTGCCAGTTCGGATCATCAAAATCGAAGACTACGGATCGCTGAGCACCTTCCTCGATCACTTGGGTCAACGATGAGAAGTTGTTGGCATCGGAATAAAGAGTCAGGGTGACGTCTACCTCGTTATCGGGCGGCTGCCCCGCGCCGACCCCGAAGGCTACTGCCTGCGAAGCGCTCGGGCATCCCTGCGTCAAATCTTCGCCACCGAGGCCCGTTGGATCGATGACTTCAGGCTGATCATCGGCACCGTCCCAAACGATGGTAATGGTCCCGTTGGCACCGCCTTCGGCCAGATGCGAAATCTCTCGAGTATCAGCAAAAACACTTGTTCGAAAAAACCTGCCCTCATTCCCCTGCAGCTTTTCAACCACAAGATCGCGTTGGCCGCCGAGCACTCCCGGTGCAGGTCCGGCTCCAGAACTGGGACTTGACTCCGACACTGTTTCTGGCGCAGCGGCTTGAGTACCGACTTGTTGTTCGAAGTCGAATTTGTCAATCACCACCGGGCTTTGTGCCGCGGCCGCCAAGGGTAGCGCCAGGGCCGCGAGCGCCAGGGCGCCGCGAAGCCAGCTTTTGGACGTTTTCGAATGCACGCCCAGCAAACGCCGCACGGGGAGGGCCTGACCGGAACGCCGGTCGCCACGCCGCCGTTCACCCCCTGCCGTTCTAGCGTCTAACAGAGCAATCGTACTCGAGCGACCGATTTTCAGAAAATTCATTAAGGATCCCTTGTTCATAAAGCTCTTCCCTTGGTTTGGCGGTCACGCCCCGCTATTCGGAGACGGGAGAAGAAGTAAAGAACTGCTGAACTCTCCCCCTGAAGGCGTTGCTTGCAAAAAAATACCAGTCTACAAAAATGTTTCACTTAGCCTGTTGGCTCGTACAGCGCGTAGAGACCTGCCTAGCCAGTCAGTCCGTTCTGCTCGAAACGGGCCAAGCAGCTGGCTATTACCTCGCGGCTCTGGTGTGCTAGGCGCATGCGAGATACGATTGAGCGCGCTAGTTGTGACTGCTGCTCCTGAGTAGGGATCGTCGGCGCATTCATGGTTACCCACTGGCGCTCGCAATTGCGACTTCGGCGCGGAGTGGAGTTCAGTTGACATTGGATACACCCTTTTCCCCTACTTGTGGATTTGAAGAGGCCCCTGAATGCGCATGGCACTCGACAATTTTTCCAGACTTTGACCCCAATCTGAGAATAACATCACGCTATTCAAGGGGCAAGCGCGAGTTCTGGCCCTATAGCATCTTGACGGGTAGCCCTATGTAGAAGGTCAGGCCGCGTCGGGGGGCGCGCCCACTTGGGCAATAGCGCGTGTTGCCTTGCTGACCAGTTGGCGACACGAATTGGTATAGTCGAATACTCGTCGGGAATCGCCTGGCCGTGCTGATCGGGCAGACGGCTCCGCCGATCTGCAGGCGTGTCCCTGCAGATCACGTGTGTCCTGGCGTTGCGCCGAGCCCTGATCAGTCCTGGACTTCGAACCGGTCCTGGAACACTTCATCGACCACGCCGGTGATTCCGGTCTCGTCGAAATCACTGGCTGTCTCGTCGCCGGCGACGATCTCGGCCGGAACGACCATTAGGCCGCTGGCATCGGGCCGGACGTCGACTTCGAGCACGTAGGTCACCGAGCCGCCGGCCGCGATCTCGACCGCGTTGTCGGCAATCTCGCCGCTGCCGAAGGCGGTACAGGCGCTGCCCGGGCCGGCAGAGCAGGTCCAGGTCGCGGTCGCCGGGTCGAGCTGGGGCGGGAAGCTCACGCTGACCTCGGCGCCTTCGGCGGCGCTGGGGCCGGAATTATCGGCGGTGATGATGTAGGTATTCTGCTCGCCCGCATCGATGGTGCTGCGCGAATCGGTGATGCCGATACCGAGTTCGACCACCGGCTCGACGTCGGCGACGAAGGCCACCGGACTGCCGGTCAGCCCCGGCGCGCTCGCGCTGACCTCTTGCGTCGCCGCGCTTCCTAGCGTCCAGCTGCCGAGCTGGACCAGACCGTCGTTGTCCGAGACCTGCACCGTGCCGCCGATGCTACCGTCGCCGGCGGTGATCTCGAAGCCTACCGTCGTGCCGGCGAGCGGGTCGCCGAACTGGTCGAGCACCTGCGCGGTGGGCAGGTCGGCGGGAGCCACCGGTTGCCCGGCCAGGCCGCTGATGGTGACCGGGCTGGCGGCAACCAACTCCTCGGCGACCAGGCCGCCGCGGCAGTCGCCGCCGGCCGTGAGATTCCACGGCAGAAACTCAATATTCTGGCTCACCGAGCTGCCGCCGCCGTTTCCCTCGCCGGCCGGGCCGGTCGCACTGTCCCACCAGTTGCAGGTGGCATCCAGCGGGCCGCCGCTGGTGTCGGCGTCGCCCTGGACGAACACACCGATGTCCATCGGCGTGCCGGCAAGGTGGTTGTCGCGCAGCACCGCGCCGTCGGTGTTGCCGCCAAGCCCAACGACCACGCCGCCATCGATCAGGTTGGCGGTCAGCTCGTTGTTGGCATGCCCGCCTTGCTGGATCACGACGCCGGCGACGTTGCCGGTCAGTTCATTGTCGAACACGGTCGAGTCGATCATGCCGCGCAGGTTGAGCGCGGGGGCGTCGGTGCTGACCTGGTTGCCTTCGATCAGGATGTTGCTGCTGCCTTCGCCGATCTGGATGCCCCAGGCATCCGCGACCGTCGAGGTGAAATCGTTATCGCGGATGATCGAGTCGCTCATCGGGTTCTGGCCGGAGCTGAAGCCCCGGGATCCGAACTCGCTGGCGGTGTTGTCGGCAATGGTGATGCTGTCGGGCACGATCGCGGGATCGTCGAAGGGGCTTTGCGATATCGCACGACCCGCAACGCCGTTGATCTCGTTGAACTCGATCAGCGCATCCACGACGTTGCCCTGCAGGGCGATGCCGGTACTGGTGTCACTGATCGTGTTGTTCTCCACTTCGACCGCGTTCGACTGGGCCCAGCCCGGATCGGTACTCGAGAGGCTACCGGCCAGGGCGATGCCGATATCGCCGCCCGCCACCGTGTTGTTGAAGATCGAGGCGTTGTCCGATCCGATGGCCAGGATGCTGGAACTCGATTCACCCCGGGTGGCCGCCGCGACCTGGATCAGGTTGCCGCTGATGACCGATCCGGTGCCGCCGGCGACGGCAATGGCCGTCGTCGTCACGCCCTCGGTGGCCTCGACGACGTTGTCGATGATCTCGATCGTGCCGGTGCCCAGGCGCTGGGCAATGCCGCGCCGGGTCCAGCCGACGACGGTGAAGCCCTCCACCCGGACGTTGTCAGGGTAGACGCCGCCCTTGGGGTCGAACGCGCCCTCGACATCGCCGATCGAAATCGCGTTGTCGACGCCGCCGGCTTCGATCGTGGTCGACGCCGCACCCGATTCGGACAGCAGCGTCAGGCTCTTGTCGATGAAAGGCGCCTCGGCGTAGCTGCCGGCACCCACCGAGACGGTATCGCCCCCGTCGGCCTGGTCGATGGCGTACTGGATGGTCAGGCAGGGCGCGCCGGCATTGCTGCAATCCCCGGCGTCGCTGCCGCCGACGGCCACGTAGCGGGTCTGCTGGGCCAGGGCGGGTGCTGCCAGCAGCAGCAATGCGACCAGGGCGAGGCCGGTGCGGGCCGGGTGGGCGATCAAAGCGATTGTGAATTCTTTCATGTGTGTCCCCTGTCTGGAATCGGTCGAGACCAATCCGGTTGACTCCCTCTGGCGTGGCCAGGCTGAGGCCGCAACGGGCTCACCCTATACGTCGCCTGCGGAACTGAAAATAATGCAATTGGCGCGTTATTGCAATTTGCTGATTCGGGCTTTTCCCGGAACGGATCTGTCGCTTGGTAGCCTCAACCCATGATCCGAATGCGTACCTGGTCGCTCGCCGGCCTGGTAGCGCCGCCGGCTCGGCCGGAATGTTCAACTCCGACACGTTCCGCTTCGACATGGCCGGGCCCACGCAAAGCCTAAAGCCGCAACACGCCTGCCGTGGATCCGGGAGGCTGGTAGACTTTTTCACGTTTTCAAGAAGGTGGGTGGCATGTCAGTGCTTCGATTTCGGCCGGTTTGTCAGACTCGCGTCTGGGGCGGACGCAAGTGCGAAAGCCTTCTGGGGCGGGAACTGCCCGGCAGCGACCCCATCGGCGAGTCCTGGGAAATCGTCGACCGGCCTGAAGCCCAGTCGACGGACATCGGAACCGGCCGTACCCTGCGCGAATTGCTTGAGACCGACGCGGCTTCCATCATGGGCCCCGGCTACGAGCCGAACCAGCCATTTCCCGTCCTGGTCAAGTGGCTGGACTGCAGCGATCGCTTGAGCCTCCAGGTTCACCCGCCCAAGGCAGTCGCCGAGCGCCTTGGCGGTGAGCCCAAGACCGAGTGCTGGTACATTGCGGATGCAACCGACGACGCCGCGCTGATTGTCGGCCTGCGCCACGGCGTGACAAGACAGCAGTTCGAGGAAGGCATCGAGCACGAAGCCCTGGAACCGCTGCTGCACCGCTTTCCGGTCCGGAAAGGGCAGGCCATGCTACTCGAATCCGGCCGCCTGCATGCCATCGACGCCGGCAACCTGATCCTAGAGATTCAGCAAAACTCCGACACCACCTACCGCGTTTACGACTGGGGCCGCAAGGGCCTGGAAGGCAAGCCCCGGCAACTTCATGTCGGGGAAAGTCTGCAATCCATCGACTTCGACGACATCGAGCCCCATCCCCTGCCGCCGATGACGGCTCCAGGTGAACGAACGATCGCCGATTGTCCGGCACTCCGCATCCGGCAACAAAACCTGCGTGCCGGCGAGTCCATCCAGTTTGAATCGGGCCAGCAGCCGCGCATCCTCAGTCTGGTCCAGGGTCGACTTCTGGGGGAAGGAGGGCAGCTTGCGGTAAACGCCTTCGAGAATGTCCTCGTGCCCTATACCAGCACATGCTCGCTGAAAGCCGATGGGCCCTGCACCCTGCTGATTACGGACAACTTCGTGTAATGCGCGACTCGGTTGCCCGGCGGTCTGCTATTTACGGAGGCCGTGTACCAGGCGTTTCAGGTAGAGCCTGAAACGAGAGCGACCCCCGTCGCCCTCGTCATGCTGCGCGCGCAGGTAATCGACGGGGGGCAACAAGAGCCACCGCAGGCGCTTGATTCGCGACGCCCAGGTCGGCTCGCAGCAGGCGGCGTGCCAGTAGCTTCGCCACTTGCTCTCCCGCGCTTGGATCAGCGTGCTAATGCGTTTGGAACCGCCGTCATCGTGCAACCGAGCCAGCAGTTGCGGATCGACCGGCGTTTCGAAGATGACCCGGCACTCGCCCAAGCACTGGGCAACCAGCCCGGACAGGCCCTTTTCGACAGCGATATCGGCGGTGGCGCGGCGCTCTTCCTCGGTCATTGCGCGCCAGATCAGGTCCATGTCGAGCAGCCACACAAGCGGCCTCTCCTGGCCCAGATCGTCGAACCAGTGCATGATCCCGTGCAGGAGCGCGTGCGTAGGCCCGAGCCCGGGAACGGACACGCGTCCGACAGCGACATTTTGCCCTGTTGCGTGAAGGTCCGCGAACGTGAAAAGTCCTTGCAGGGCAGGGTGGTTGCGAAGATCCCAGTGGACATCCACCAGGTAGCGTTGCAGACCCTCCTGACGGATCCAGAGTTCCTGGGTCAATGGCGCGTCCGCTGCTACTTCGTAGCTGCGGCGGTAGCCCAGGCGAGTCAGGCTCTGTCGAACCGCGTCCAGGGCTTCCTGGTCGACCAGTACATCGAGGTCCGTCCTGTGCCGCTC
Organism: Wenzhouxiangella indolica; assembly: GCF_042310355.1. Taxonomy (NCBI): domain Bacteria; kingdom Pseudomonadati; phylum Pseudomonadota; class Gammaproteobacteria; order Chromatiales; family Wenzhouxiangellaceae; genus Wenzhouxiangella; species Wenzhouxiangella indolica. The sequence continues at coordinate 37,601 of NZ_JBHJMR010000020.1, forward strand.
TCGAGGATCCGGGTAGTAGCGCCAGGCCAGGAGCGCGCCCTTGAGAAGCAGGAGATGCCCAGTAGCTTCCGTCAGCGCCGTGAGCACGCGCTCTTCTTCGGCGAGCTGATGATCCGGTACCGTTCCGAGCCGGTCGGCGAACGGCGCGATGGCCGAGAGCGTTTCACCTGGAACGGCGCCGCGTTCACCAAGCAACGCCACGACCGGCGCCAGGCGGTGGGCCAGTAGCCACTGGGTCTGCTGCGGGATACTGCCCTGCTGCTTCAGAATTCGGGCCAGCGGGATGGCATCGGTGCCGCTCCTGCCCCCTACGTGGCGATGTCCAGTGACTGTTCCAAGGAAGGCTGCCAGCCCGACGCCGGTCAGGGCGCCCGCCGCGTTCAGTCCCAGGTCAGAAAGCTTGAATGTGCGTCCGGGAACCAGCCACTGCGCCAACTCCAGCGCCACGCCGAGTGCGATGCACAGCAAAACCGCCAGCCAGTCAAAGCCGCGACGATCCCTTGACCATGCCAGGGCGAGTCCGAGCAACAGGTAGGCTGCAAAGTGAACCGGTTTGGCGAGCCCCGCGGGCAGGGTGAGCGCGCCTTCGGGCGCGAGAAAGCCGACTATCATCGCGACCGTGATCGTGACCGCGAGTCCCCCTGACAGCGTGTATCGCATCAAGCCCAGCCGCGCAGGCGATAAACCAGGTGACCGATAAATTCGTGGAAGGCCCGTGAGGAATTCATCAGCGCATCCGCTGAAGGCAGCCAGCGTGAGGGGCCAAGACTAAACGGTGTTGCAACCTCGAAGTCCGTTGCGACAGTTACCGGCGCCAGTCCCAGGCGTTGGAATGTGGCCTCGGCTCGCGGCATGTGGAGCGCAGAAGTCACCAGGAGAAACTCCCTGGCCTGCAACTCGTCGAGCAGCTCCTCGACGTAGACGGCGTTCTGCCGGGTCGTGCGGGCCCGCTCTTCCAGGCGCATGCCTTCTTCCGGGACGCCCATATCGGCCAGCAATCGGGCGGCAGCTCGGGCTTCTGTGGTTGCTTCCGGATGGCGGGGGTTGCGCCCGCCGGTCAGGATCAGTATCTGCGTCCTGTCGGCCGCGTAGAGGCGGGCCGCATGCCAGTAGCGATCGGCAGCGTGATTGAGGTTGGGATAGGTAAAAGTGCCGCGACCGGTGCTGAAAGCTCCGCCGAGTACCACCGTGATCGGAAGGACGGGCGCCGACTCGACAGCCACGTCCGCGTACCCGCGCTCGAGCTGCCACCGGACCAGATCGCTGAATACGGGCATCGACCACAGCCACAGCCAGGCAAGCCCGACCAGCACGAGCGTGCGTCCCCAACGTCGACGAGCGAATAGCAGCCCGGCCAGCATGGCCACGCAGGCCGATCCCAGCGGATAGAGCAGCGCACTCATCTCGTGTCTGTAGCCGGTGCGTAGAGATCCCTGGCGATCTGGTCGGGTGGCGTCGGCAGCGAGGGAAAGGAGCGCCACAAGATTCGGCTGTTGGGGAAAATGACGACCCAGGCCGTCATGATGATCGCGGCAAAGTAGACGGCTAGCGACTGGTTTCGAACGTACCATTGCTCGAGCTGCCCTTTGTAGGGCATGACCAGTTCATCGTAGAGCCGGTCGGCATCGTCGGCATCGCTCATCATGCGGCTTTCGGCCCGAAACGCGATCGAACCGATCCCCGAAAGACCCGGACGAACTTTCACGATCTCTTTCTGGGAGTCCGCTGGAAAGGCCGAGAAGCAGCGATCGGTCTGGGGTCGGGGGCCGATCACGCTCATGTCCCCCTTGAGAATATTGATCAGCTGGGGCAGCTCGTTGATCTTGGTTGCTCGGAGAAACTTCCCGAAAGGTAATACTCGTGGGTCGTCTTCGAGGGTGAGTGTGCCCGTACCCATGTTGGGGCTATTCTTCAGCATCGTTGCGAATTTCAGCAGGCCGAACCTCCGCCCCCCGAGGCCAACGCGCGGCTGCACGAAAAAGATCTCGCCCTCCCCGGTAAAACGGAGAACGACCATGATGGGTATAAGTATCGGCGAAAGGGCGATCAGCGCCGCACCGGAAAACAGAATATCGAAAAGTCTTTGCATGTCGGTTAGAGTGGCAAGTCGGTCATCCAGAAAGAGTCCCTGCGCAGTCGACGCAACGTCTCCCGGCCTTCATGGAGTCGGGCTATTCTCCAGGCTCAGAATCTGCAATTCGGGCGATTGATGGCAAACACCAGGCTTTTCATTCATATCGGCACGCACAAGACCGGTACTACGGCGATCCAGAATGCGCTGCTCGCCAACCGTCGGCGCCTGAAGCGCGCCGGGATAGTCTACATGCCTGTTCCGCCGGGGCATAGTTCGTTGAAAAACGCCGAGGAGCCCCACGAGGCCGCCGTCGATCGCTTCCGGCGTTTCCTGGGTGATGCGCTGTCCAGAAACGGGGTTCAAGAGAATGACGGGAGCACGGTTGTACTGAGTTGGGAGGGGCTGAGTGGCAGCCTGAACCTGGGGTATACCAACGCGGAGGCAGTTGCCGGCAACCTTCACAGTGCGCTCGAGTCGTTCGAGTTGGAAACCTCGATCATCGTCTATCTTCGACGGCAGGATCGGTTCGTCGAGTCCGTCTACTCCCAGAAAGTGCACGAAGGATCGGCTCTGACATTCAAGGAATTTCTCAGCGCCCTGCCGGAAGGCGCTTTTGATTGGCTCGATCTCATTGCTGCGTATGCAGACTACTTCGGCCGGCACAATGTGACGCCCCGTGCCTATGGGGACTTCGGCAAACCGGCTCATCTGGTAGAGGACTTCTGTCGGAACATCGGAGTCAGGCCATCCGGCCCCTCCGGAGTCGTGATCGATCAGGCACGGGAGGTCCCCAATCGAAGTTATTCTCCGGCTGCCCTCGAAGTATTGAGAATATGCAACAGCGAACTGGATGAGAATGATCGCCGCGCCCTCCGGCGCCTTCTGAAAAAGCACGCAGCCAAAACCGACGAGGACGCTACGGCCTTGTGGTTGCCTGTCGAACGTGCCGAATTCATGAAACGCTTCGAGCAGTCGAATCGCAAGATTGCACGGGACCATCCGGATCTAGAGAGCTGCCTGCAATTCAAAGGCGCGCCGGCCTCATGTGGAAAAGGCCCTTCGGTACCGCAGAACGAGGATGTCGTCGTAAGCCTGGCCCGCACGTTGTTGAGCGTGGGCCGAGAGAGTCGGCGTTCAGGACTTGCATCGGCCGGAACTGGACTCGTGAACCTGGCCAGACGCATTCTCACGCTGAATCGGTGAGTCCTGCCGCCAGGCTCAGATTACGCTGGACGGGATGGCAACAAGACGATTCTCGAGTGATTCAGTGGCTTTCAGATTCGATTTCTGGCAATCCTTGTAAAGGGGCAGGTGGTGCATGGGCGTCCAGCATGGGCGCGTCATGACACCGGCCTCGTTGGTGGCTTCCAGGATGCTGTCCCGTTCGGCCCTGTCCCGGGCAAAGAAGGCATTGAACCAGTAGTTCGATCTGGCCTGTTCCGGCTCAACGAAGATTTCATAGTCCGTGTCCGAAAACCAGTCGGCATATCTTTGGGCAAGCGCGCGTTTGCGTTCAACATAATCGGGTAGTGACTGCATCTGGGCACAGCCGAGCGCGGCATTGATGGCGGGCATGCGATAGTTGTAGCCGACCTCATCATGGATGTACAGCCAGGGGTGCCGACGTTTGGCAGTGGTCGTCAAGTGTTTTGCGTGATCGGCGAGTTGCTTATCATCGGTGATGATCATGCCGCCACCGCCGGCGGTGATGATCTTGTTTCCATTGAAGCTGATTGCCGCGCATTTTCCCTCGAGCCCAGTATGCCGGCCCCGGTAGAGACTGCCCAGGGATTCTGCCGCATCCTCAATCAGGATGAGGTTCCATTGGCGGCAGATCTCTGATATGCGATCGATGCGAAGGGGATGCCCGAAGCAGTGCATGGGTACGCAAGCACGGATAACCCGACCCGTTACCCGGTTCCAGCACAGGCCGTCGTCCCTGATCTCGGCGTTGTCCTGCAACCACGATTCGAGGCTGTTGGGACTCATGCCCAGAGTCGACGACTCCACGTCGACGAATACCGGATGAGCGTGGCAATAGCGAATGGCATTGCAGGTGGCAACGAAGGTGAGTGATTGGGTGATCACCTCCTCGTCCGTCTGCACGCCGGCGAGCATGAGGCAAGTGTGCAGGGCCGCCGTCCCATTGACGGTTGCAACGGCGAACCCAGCGCCCGTGTAATCCGCAATCGACTGCTCGAATTCGCCGACATGTCGTCCAACAGAAGACACCATCCCGGAGTCCAGGGTCTCGAGCACCATTTCGCGCTCGGTATCTCCCAGGCGTGGCGCGTGCAGCGGGATGAAATCGTCGGTATTGAACTCCGAGCGGACATGACGAATCAATCGGTCGACGAACTTTCCTGTTCTCACCTGGTTCATCGTGCCGACACTCCGTCGCTTTCGAAGACATTCTCCCGATACCAGGCCCAGGTCTTCTCGACGCCCGCCTGCAAATCGACGCGGGAACTGTAGCCGGTCAGTCGGGTCGCCTTGCTCATATCAGGCCCCCGGCGTGCGGGTGAGCCGGGCGGCGGCGGTTCGGGGCGAATGGTGACGTCTCGACCGACCGCCTCGTGGCAAGTACGTGCCACTTCGCGAATCGTCAGTTCCGGCTCCTGGGTGCCAAGATTGAGCGTCTGTCCTTCGCATTCCCGGCTTCGCATCATGCGAACCAGCATCTCCAGCGCATCGTCGATGTAGCAGAAGCAACGGGTCTGGTCGACCGAGGGAACCGGGATCTCGTCGCCGTCACGGGCCTCGAAGGCCTTGTGCAGTTGGCCCGGTACTACGTGAACCAGCCCCATGCGCGGGCCGTAGACATTGTGTGGCCGGAAAACCGTATAGGGGATGTCGGCATAGTGGCAGAGGCACTCACCGCTGATCTTGGACAACATGTAGGAGGTTCGCGGCCGAGACAGCTCGGTCACGGCAAGCGGCGTGTCTTCCGGCGTTGGAATCGGCAGATCAAAGGATTCGAGCGTGCCGGCATACACTTCGCTGGTCGATGGGTACATGAATCGCTTGAGCGCCTTCTGCCGTCGGGCATGCTCAATCATGTTGTCCATCATCACCAGGTTGTCCATGACCACTCGATAGGGTCGTTCCATTACGTGGACCACCCCGATGATGGCGGCCAGGGGAAAGATGTAGTCGAAGTCCGTTGGTAGGGCAGCCACCGCTTCCGCGTCGAGGCAGTCGATTTCATCGAAGCGCGCGCCCGGATGTTCCAGGATCTTCTCGAGGTCCGGGTCCCGAACGCCCCGCGCGAAACTGTCGACCAGGTGAACCTGCATCCCTTCATCCAGCAGCCGGCGTGCCAGGTGCAGGCCGATGAAACCCGCGCCGCCGGTGATCAGCACTTTTTCGGTCACAGTCCGTCTCCCACGCCAATGGCTTCGATTCTTACTCCTTTCTCACGGAAGGCCCGCCGCTGCTCGGCACTGAATACCAGGTAGGCGTCCAGCACCACCGTGCCCTGCTTGTTAGCGACCCAGTCGGCCAGATCGAGCGCCTTGTACTGGGCATGCGGTATGGCGAACATCACCGCATCATAGGCTGATGAGTCCGGCAATTCGTCGGGCACCGCGAGATCCAGCTCCTCCCACCAGGAAACGAAGGGATCGTGGAAATCCACGTTGGCCCCGCGGCCGATCAGCTCCCGGTAGACGATCTCGGCCGGCGAATGGCGAGTATCGGCCACATCCTGGCGGTAGCTGACGCCGCACAGCAGGATGCGCTTGCCGGCAACCGATCCGCCGAGTAGTTCCGTCAGGCGTGACACCCCGTGATGCGGCATACCGGCGCTCTCGGTCACGGCCAGCCGGGAAAACGGAAACTGCAAGTCCAGCCCGAACAACTGGCGGGCGGCGGCCGGAGTGAACGTCGGATCCTTCGTCAGGCAGTATCCGCCGATGCCCAGCCCCGGATAGCGGATGTTCGCGTGCGTGGGCCGCTTCTGAATGGCCGCCACCACCTCGTAGAGGTCGATCCCGACCTTTTCGGCATAGCGGGTCCATTCGCAGATGAAGGCAATATTTGCGGCTCGGTACGTGTTTTCCATCACCTTGGCCGTCTCCGAAGCGGTTGTCGACGACAGTCGGGTCAGGGGGTAGTCCGCGATGTTGATGACATCGGAAAGAAAGACTTCGCATCGATCCGCGGCCTCCTTCGTGTGGCCCGAATAGACGCGCCAGAAGTTGATGACCGAGTCAAGGTAGTCGCGGCCCGGCATCACGCGTTCGTAGGAATGAGCCACGAGCAACTCGGCGGGATCCAGACCGCGCTTTTCGAATTCCTCACTCAGGACCGGCACCACGACCTTCTCGCAGGTCCCCGGCGGTACGGTCGTTTCGATGACCACCAGCGCGTCCTGTCGCATGCGGGCCCCGATTGTTCGCAAGGCCTGTTCAAAGCCTGCGAATTCGAGCGCGGGTAGTTCTTCCTGAAAGGGAATGTCCAGATGGACATCGACCACAATGATATCCGCCTCGGAATAAACTTCCGGGTCTGTGGTGGCACGAAGATTGCCCCGGCCTACGGCTTGCGCAACGGCTGGCCCCAGCTTGGGGTCGCTGGTTTCGAATGGGAATCGGCCTGCGTTGACTTCCGAGACCCTGTGCTTGCCGCTCGGGTTTGGCAGGTCGACACCAATTACATCGTGGATCGGGTCTCCGGATTCGTTCTCCGCCAGGGCCACTGCGGTTGCCATCGCGGATCCCACGAAGCCAAGGCCCTGCACACATACGGTTGATCTTCGGTTTTGTGGACTGCTGTCACTCACACTTGATCCTTGAATGCTGTCGATGAGTTGAATGAATTTTTCTTGTCCCGGGTTGCTAGCCAGCATCGGCCGGTTTGGGGCGTGCCCCGATGTAGCGGATGACGCGTCCGGTATCGTCATCCCGAAAGTTCGGCGCAGGTCGTTGCTTCATGCCGTTGGCTGTTTTCAAGACAATGGGCGTCAAGGGCAGATTCGCGAAGAATTCTCGCCTAAAATAGAGGGTGTGTGGCGGTTCAACACCTGCGTCCGGGAACTTGCCACGGACTGGGTGACAGTTGGGCACCTCGATGAAGATTCTGCCGCCCGGAACGTGTCAACATTTTCCCAACACATCGGCGACGATTTCTATGTAACAACCTCGGGCAGCTCAGTGCTGACCGGTGTTGGAGAGATTTGGAACGCTTGCGGATCGTCGAGTAGCTCCGCTGCAGTCTGACCGTCGTCCGGGTTGATCGAGACCACCGCTGGCGGTCTGGCGACTCGGGGCGGCCCTTTGACGTAGCGCTCGGGATGCGCCGCATAGTGCCGGTCCATGGCTGTTTGCCGT
>NZ_JBHJMR010000021.1:0-43961 GCF_042310355.1 Wenzhouxiangella indolica
ATTGCTTGACGTAGCCCCACTACGCCGGCGCAATCGCGCCTTGCATCTGGCCCCTGAGGCACTCGCTATAAGTCACAATATGAGTGACGGGGTACACTAACGTTCGCGCTTGATTCTGTCCTTGGTGCGTGCGCCCTTGCGCTCGAGCATGGGCCTCAGCGCACGGCCGATCCGGGGGAAGAGGTAACTGATCGTCGTCAGGTAGCCGCTGATCCGCGGCATCGGCTTGTCGAGCGTGGCGTTGTCGACCAGCTCGATGATGCATTCGGCCACTTGTTCGGCGGTGGAGATGGGCTGCGAGAAGGTCAGGTCGGTGGCGCGGTCGATTTCGTCCATGATGAAGCCGGTATCGATCGGGCCGGGCGAGACGCTGGCGAACTTGATGCCTTGACCGCGCATTTCCTCGTGCAGCGCCAGGGTCAGCGCGCGCAGCCCGAACTTGCTGGCCGAGTAGGTCGCCGAACCCGGCACGGGGGTGCGGCCGGCCAGGGAGGCGACGTTGATCACCGCCGCGCGCTTCGATTGCTTCAAGTAAGGCAGGGCCAGGCGCGTGGCCACCGCCGGCGCCTTCAGGTTGACGTCGATCATCCGGCCGACATCGGCCACCTCGAGATTCTCGAACGGCCCGCGCGCGTGGTAGCCGGCGTTGTTGACCAGCACGTCGACCGAGCCGAAGCGCTCGTCGGCATCGGCCAGCATGGCCGCGAACGCGTCGAGGTCGGTCACGTCCATCGGCGCGAGCATGACGCGATCGCCGAGGTCGAGTTCGCTTTCGAGTTCGCCCAGCTTCGCCTCGCCGCGGGCGATCAGTACCAGGTTGGCGCCCGCCCTGGCGAAGGTTCGCGCCGTGGCCGCACCGACGCCCATGGATGCGCCCGTGATTATTACGGTGACGTTGTTGAAGTCGCGGGACATGGAACGGCTCCGAAATGGCTTTCAGCCGGGACTATACCCGAGACGCGCCGCCGGTTCGTTCAGCCCGACCCGGAGGTCAGTTCGAACACCGCCTCGACCGGCTGGCCGAAGGAATGCGCAATCTTCAGGGCTACTTCCAGCGACGGGCTGTAGCGCCCGCTTTCGATAGCGATGATGGTCTGACGCGAGACGCCGACGGTCTCGGCGAGCTGCTGCTGGGTCATGCCCTCGCCGCGCTGGCGCAGCTCGCGCACCCGGTTGGTGATGGACCCGCCCACCTCAGATGCCCTTCCGGTGGAACCAGATGGTCAGGGCCAGCTCCACCGTCGTTGACATGAACATGCCCAGCATCAGGGCGTTGACGATGATCACCGGCTGCTGCCAGAAGGTGTCGCCGACCAGTCCGCCGACGATGATCATCAACACCACGCTGATCACGCCCACACCCAGGACGATGCCGCCGGTATTGCCCGCGCGCCATCCGATCAGGCGATCGCGTTCGTCTTCGTCCTGCCCCCCGGAGATGGCGGCCACGATGATGTGGTAACCGACCAGGACGACGGTCAGCAATACGGTAAAGCCGACCGCCAGGCCGAACAGGGCGGTAAGATGCAGCTGGTCGGCGCGCCAGAGATTCAGGACCGAAGAAAAATACAGAGCGCCGATGACCAACATGCTGACCAGGGTGCCCCAGGCGCTCTTCTCTTGAAACGACATCGATGACATGGTGGTTCTCCTCGTTCCTGCAGTCTGTTCCCGCAGTCGGCTTCGGTCGGTGGATGTAAAGTACGCTTGACACAATGTAATGCTAGCTTTACATAATGTCAAGCTGACTTTGCTTTCTGGTTTCTCTCCGAGCGCCTGGCCTGCAAGCTGCGACCTTTTCGATCCCCCGGGCGTCTATAGACCGACATGAGCCTCTCGAGCCCCATTGACGATCTGGCCCTGGCCGCCCTGAAGCGCCGCTGTCGGCGCACGCAAGAGCGGGTCTATCGCCAGTACTCGCGCCCGGCCTGGACCCTGGCCGTGCAAATGAGCGGCTGCGAGGCGCGGGCCTGGGACGCGGTGCAACAGGCCTTCGTGCTGGCCTTCGAGCGTATCGGCCAGTTGCGGGAAGCGAAACAGTTCGGTTTCTGGCTGCGCCGCATCCTGGTCAACCAGGTCATGGACCAGCATCGAAGGCAGGCGAGCGAGCAGCCCGAGCCCGCCGAGGGCGGCGAGTTCCGCGACCACGACTCGGCGCTGGACCTGGCGCGGGCCTTCGCCACGCTCGACGAACTCGACCGCCAGGTGGTCTGGCTGCACGACGCCGAAGGCATGAAGCACGCCGAGATCGCCGAGCTGGCCGGGCAGACCGTGTCCTGGTCGAAGTCGCGCCTGGCGCGGGCGCGCGAGAAACTCAGGAAGCAACTGACGGCCGGCGAAGTCCCGGCCAGGAGCATGAAACATGGATGAGCGCATCGATTTCACCCGGATGCAGCAAGCCGGTCCGCCCGAAGACCTGTGGCCGGCCATCGCCGGCGAACTCGACCGGCGCAGGAAGCATCGTTTCGTTCGGCGCGTGTCGGCCCTGGCCGCCGTGGTCACGGTCGTCGTGCTGGTCGCGCTGCTCATCGATGCGCCCGCGCCGCCGGCCGGTGAGCAACAGATCGCGAGTCCAGCGACCGAGAACGCGTCGGCCGAGATGACGCTCGCCGACTTGCGTGCCGCCTCCGCTCGCCTGGAATCCCGCCTTTCCGACCAGCGCCAGCGTGCCGTGGGTGGCATGGAGCTCGAATCACTGCTCTGGCTCGAGGCCGAAGTGGCCTGGCTCGACGAGCAGCTGGCCGACGCGCCTTCCGACCGCGAACTCTGGCGGCAGCGCGTCGTGCTGCTGGAGGAACTCAATCGGCGCTACGCCGACGGCGACTGGCGGCGCGAAATGCTGCTGGCCAGCGTCTGACCCGAACCGAATTCACCCGTAGAGGACCCGAAGGATGAAAGCACTACTGATAGCACTGACCGCACTGATACTGGCCGTTCCGCAGGCCCTGGTGGCGAAGGACGATGCCGGGGCCGAACCCACGACCGGGGAACGCACCGAGCGCGAGGCGCTGAGAGAGGAGCTAGAGCAGGCCAGGCAGAAAGTGGCCCAGGCGGCCCGGAAGGTGGCGCGAATCCATCGCCAGTTGGCCGACGAGGAGGTCGCGAACATTCGAATCGAGCGGCTCGAGGCCCTGGAGGGAATGGAAGAGGAACTGGCCGGAATGGAAGAACGCATCCAGCGCGAGGTTACCAGGGGCCTGCGCATGACGCGGCCCCGTCTGGGCGTGTTGCTCGGTGGCGAGGAGGACGCCAATGAAATCGTGGGCGTTACCCCCGGGAGCGGCGCAGAGAAGGCGGGCGTCAGGGCCGGGGATCGACTGATCTCGATCAACGGCGAGAGCGTCAATGCCGCCGAGCCCGCTTCCTTGCGCACGGCCATGGACGGCATCGAGGCCGGCGAAAGCGTTCCGATCGAGATCGAGCGCGACGGCGAGCGCGTGACGCTGGAAGTGACCGTTTCTTCGCCGGCACGCGATTTCCGCGTGATCACGCACGACATCAAGGGCCCGCCGCCCGCTCCGGGCGCGCCCGACGCACCGCGCATCGATCGCGAGGTGATCGTTCTCGAAGGCGAAGGACACTGGATGTCCGAGCCGCCAATGCCGCCGCTTCCGCCGGGCCTGGCGGGCCTTGGGCGCCACAGCGACATGATCAGCAACCACGCCGGCCTCGAGTCCTACTTCGGGACGGCCGAGGGCGTGGTCGTGCTGCGTATCGATGCCGACAACCCACTCGAGCTCGAGGACGGCGACGTCGTCCTGAGCATCGACGGCGAAACGGTCTCGCGACCGGTCGAAATCGGGCGGGCCTTGCTGAGCCGCGGCGGCGAAACCGTCACCCTGGAGCTCATGCGCGGCGGTGAGCGGGTCACCATCGAGGCCGAGCTGCCGGAGTCGAAGGCGGTCTCGGTTCACTTCCGCGGACTCTAGAAAACCCCTACTGCGGGCGGCAATCGGCTTGCCGCCCGCTTTCCCCGCCTGCTATAATTCTCTGGATTTGTTGCCGCCGACGATGCTTTTCGGCATCGACGGTGGCGTTTTTGTCGAGGCAAAACGCTGCTTCGGCGAACTGCGGCATCAGGCAAGACAGCGGCAAGGGGCCTTTTTCCAGGTGCACGAGAGATTCGCTCACACTGTCGCCTGGCTCCTGCGCTGGCAGGCCATGCTCAGCGTACTGGGAGCGGTCGTCTACGGCCTGATCGAGGGTGCGCAAATGGGCCTGGCCGTACTGGTCGGGGGCGGCATCGGTTTGCTGCTGACGGCGGTCACCGGCCTGCGCATCGGCCTGAGCCTGGGTAGCGATCCGAAAGCAATGATCGCGGCTTTTTACAAGGCCATGGCCTTCAAGCTGGTGCTCGCGGTGATCTTGTTTGTCATCGTGGCGAAGTGGTTTGCGGCATACTTCCTGCCGGTGATGGTCGGATACGCGGCCACCTTGTTGGCCTACTGGTTGGCCATGTGGCGACTGGCGTCCACCGGCCCGGTATCGAATAACTCGGAACAGTAGCAAAGGACAGTTTGACAGCGTTATGGCTAGCGGCACCCCGACTCCGACCGAATACGTCAAGCACCACATCACCAACCTGAGCTACGGCGACGGGCTGTGGACGATCCACGCCGATACCCTGTTTTTCTCCTGGGTGCTGGGCCTGATCTTCCTGTCGGTCTTCATCCTGGTCGCGCGTCGCGTGACCGCCGGCGAGCCCGGCAAGCTTCAGAATTTCGTCGAAATGATCGTCGATTTCGTCGACAACTCGGTCAAGGAAAGCTTTCACGGGCCGCGTGATTTCGTCGCGCCGCTGGCATTGACCATTTTTGTATGGGTCCTGCTCTGGAACCTGATGGACCTGGTTCCGGTCGACTACCTGCCCTACCTGGCCTACAAGGTCTTCGGCCTCGAGTACACGCGCGTGGTGCCTTCAGCCGACATCAACGGGCCGTTCGGCCTGTCGATCACCGTGCTCGGCATCATCCTGATCTACTCGGTCAAGGGCAAGGGATTCGCTGGCTTCGGCAAGGAACTGCTGTTCCATCCCTTCGGCAAGAACCCGCTGCTGTGGCCGGCCAACCTCCTGCTCAACCTGGTCGAGATGATCGCCAAGCCGGTCTCGCTGGCGCTGCGACTTTTCGGCAACCTGTACGCGGCCGAGCTGATCTTCGTGCTGATCGCCCTGCTGCCCTGGTGGATCCAGTTCATTCCGGGCGGCGCCTGGGCGGCGTTCCATATCCTGGTCGTGCCGCTGCAAGCTTTCATTTTCATGACGCTGACGATTGTCTACCTGTCGCTGGCGTATGAGGAACACTGATAGATCCTGAAAACAACCCTTGTAACCAACCGCTCTCATCAAGCACTAAACCGTTAGGAGACTCCAAGTGGAAACCATCGCTCTCATTCAGGCTAATACCGCCATCGCCGTTGGCTTGATCTTCGCCTTTGCCGCCCTCGGTACCGGTATCGGCTTCGGCCTGCTCGGCGGCAAGTTCCTGGAAGGCGCCAGCCGCCAGCCCGAACTGGCCGGCATGCTGCAGGTTCGCATGTTCATCATCGCCGGCCTGCTCGACGCCCTGTCGATCATCGGCGTGGCCTTCGCCGCCCTGCTGATGTTCGCCAACCCGCTGCTGGGTGCGCTGGGCGGCTGATCCGCGCATTCAGGCATCGACAGACCTTTTGATCACGCTAGCTTTTAAGGTTTTGCTATGGAACTGAGTCTTGGCACCATCGTCGGACAGGCCCTGACGTTTTTGCTGTTCATCTGGGTGACCATGAAGTTCGTCTGGCCGCCGCTGACGCAGGCGATGGAAGAACGTCGGCGCAAGATTGCCGAAGGCCTGGCCCAGTCCGAGGAGGCCGAACAGGCGCTCGACAAGGCCAATGCCGAGGGCGACGAGATCATCCGCGAGGCCCGTCGCAAGGCCGGCGAAATCATCGAGCAGGCCAGCCAGCGCGGCAACCAGCTCGTTGAACAGGCCAAGAACGAAGCCATCGCCGAGCGCGACCGCCAGGTGCAGGCGGCCGAGGCGGAAATCCGCCAGGCCACCAACCAGGCGCGTGAAGCCCTGCGCGAGCGTGTCGCCGAGCTTGCGATCGCCGGCGCCGGCCGCGTGATCGAGTCAGAGATCGACGACAAGCGGCATCGCGAGATGCTCGACAAGCTGGCTGCGGAACTGTAGGCCATGATCAACCGGACTACACTCGCCCGACCCTACGCCCGTGCCGCCTTCGAGGCGGGGCGCGACGCCGACGCCCTGTCTCGCTGGAGCGAGTCGCTGGCGCTGGCCGCCGAAATCGCCGCGACCGAGGAGATGCACTATCTCTCGGGTGACCCGCGGATGGGCGGGGACCGCCTGCTCGAGTTGATCATCGATGTCGGCCAGGGCCAGTTCGACGAATCGTTCGTCAACTTCCTCAAGGTGGTGATCGTCAACGGCCGCCTGGAACTGATGCACGAAATCGCCGCCCAGTTCGAGGCGTCCCGACGCGAGGCCGAGCACCGGATCAGGGTCGAGGTCTTTTCGGCCCGGCCGATGGGCGATGAGGAGTCCAGTGCCCTGGCCGAGCGACTCAAGTCCCGCTTCGGGCGCGAAGTGGATATGCATGTCGAAGTCGATGAATCGCTGATCGGCGGTGCGGTCATCCGCGCCGGCGACAAGGTCATCGACGGTAGCGTGCGCGGCCGCCTCGAGCAGCTCGGCCGGCGAATCAACGCTTAAGTGGATCGGTCGCGACGTCGAAGCGCTTCGATGACCGGAATGAACTGAATTTCAAGGATTGCAAAAATGCAGCAGACCCTCAACCCGACCGAAATTTCCGAACTGATCCGCAAGCGCGTCGAACAGTTCGAGATCTCTTCCGAAGCGCGCACCGAAGGCACGGTGGTCAGCGTCTCCGACGGCATTTGCCGCCTCCACGGTCTGGCCGACGCCATGCAGGGGGAAATGATCGAATTCCCCGGCGAAACCTACGGCCTGGCGCTCAACCTCGAGCGCGACTCCGTCGGCGCCGTCGTGATGGGCGACTACACGCACATCAGCGAAGGCGACACGGTGCGCTGCACCGGGCGAATCCTGGAAGTGCCGGTGGGTGAAGGCCTGCTGGGTCGCGTGGTCGACTCGCTCGGTAACCCGATCGACGGCAACGGTCCGATCGACAGCGACTCCACCCAGCCGATCGAGAAGATCGCGCCCGGCGTGATCGCCCGCCAGAGCGTCGACCAGCCGGTCCAGACCGGCCTGAAGTCGATCGACGCCATGGTGCCGGTCGGCCGCGGTCAGCGCGAGCTGATCATCGGTGACCGCCAGACCGGCAAGACCGCCGTGGCGATCGACGCGATCATCAACCAGAAGGACAAGGGCATCAAGTGCATCTACGTCGCCATCGGCCAGAAGGCCTCCTCGGTGGCCTCGGTGGTGCGCAAGCTCGAAGAGCACGGCGCGATGGATCACACCATCGTGGTTGCCGCCAACGCTTCCGATTCGGCCGCGCTGCAGTACATCGCGCCTTACGCCGGCTGCGCCATGGGCGAGTACTTCCGTGATCGCGGCGAAGACGCCCTGATCGTCTACGATGACCTGACCAAGCAGGCCTGGGCCTACCGGCAGGTTTCCCTGCTGCTGCGTCGTCCGCCGGGCCGTGAAGCCTACCCGGGTGACGTGTTCTATCTCCACTCGCGCCTGCTCGAGCGCGCCTCGCGCGTGAACGCCGAGTTCGTGGAGAAGGCCACCAACGGTGAGGTCAAGGGCAAGACCGGTTCACTGACCGCGCTGCCGATCATCGAAACGCAGGCCGGTGACGTGTCCGCATTCGTCCCGACCAACGTGATTTCGATTACCGACGGCCAGATCTTCCTGGAAACCGACCTGTTCAACGCCGGCATCCGCCCGGCCATCAACGCCGGCCTGTCGGTCTCGCGCGTGGGTGGTTCGGCCCAGACCAAGATCATCAAGAAGCTCGGCGGCGGTGTTCGCCTGGCCCTGGCGCAGTACCGCGAACTGGCGGCGTTCTCGCAGTTCGCCTCCGACCTCGATGAATCGACCCGCAAGCAGCTCGAGCGCGGCCAGCGCATCACCGAGCTGATGAAGCAGCCGCAGTACACGCCGCTGTCGGTCGCGGAAATGGCGGTCAGCCTGTTTGCCGGTAACGAGGGCTACCTCGACGACCTGCCGCTGAACAAGGTGAGCGATTTCGAGGCCGCGCTGCGTGACTACATGAACAGCAGCCACGAAGAACTGATGGGCAAGATCAACGACAAGGGCGACTGGAACGACGAACTCAAGGACGAGCTGAAGAAGGCTTGCGACGAGTTCAAGAAGACCGGTAGCTGGTAATTTTAACGACTTGAAGCACGGGGCTTCGGTGTCTGCCGAGTCCCGAGTCCCGAGTCCCGAGTCCCGAGAGAGAACATGAGCGGATCAAGAGAAATCGTCGGTCAGATCAAGAGCGTAAAGAACACGCGCAAGGTCACCAGTGCGCTGGAGATGGTCTCCGCCAGCAAGATCCGCAAGGCCCAGGACCGTATGGAGGCCTCGCGCCCCTACGCGCGCATGATGCGCCAGGTCATTGGCCACCTGGCCCACGCCAATCCCGAGTACCGCCACCCGTTCACGGTCGAGCGTGAGGAAGTCAAGCGCGTGGCCTATGTGGTGGTCGCGACCGACCGCGGCCTGTGCGGCGGCCTGAACACCAACCTGTTCCGTACCCTGCTGAGTGAATTCCGGCGGTGGCAGGAGCAGGGCGTGGAAGTGACCACGGTGCTGGTCGGCCGCAAGGCGGCCCAGTTTTTCCGCCGCCTGAAGGTCGACGTATCCGCTGCGACCCAGGACCTGGGCGAGCAGCCGCGGCTGGAAGATCTGATCGGTTCGATCAAGGTTCTGCTTGACGGCTACAAGGAAGAAAACGTCGATCGCGTCTACCTGTGCTACAACCACTTCATCAATACCATGACGCAGAAGGCGGTGGCTGAGCAGGTTCTGCCGCTGCCGCCGACCGAGGACGAGCCCATGCTGCAGTACTGGGACTACCTCTACGAGCCCGACGCCGAGCAACTGCTCGACGACGTGCTCACGCGTTACGTCGAATCGCTGATCTACCAGGCCGCCCTGGAGAACGTGGCCAGCGAGCAGGCCGCGCGCATGGTTGCCATGAAGAGCGCCTCGGACAACGCCAGCGACCTGATCGACGACCTGCAGCTGGCCTACAACAAGGCTCGCCAGGCGGCCATCACGCAGGAAATTTCCGAGATTGTCAGCGGTGCGGCTGCCGTGTAACGCGGCGCCCCGGATTTCAAATAGCGACATGAGTGGCCTGCCCGAATGCGGGCCGATAGCCACCCGAAACAGAGGACAGCAGTAATGAGTTCTGGAAAGATTGTTCAGATTATCGGCGCCGTCGTGGACATCGAGTTCCCGCGCGGTGAAGTGCCCAACGTCTATGACGCCCTGACCGTTGACGACAAGGACCTGATGCTGGAAGTCCAGCAGCAGCTCGGTGACGGCGTGGTGCGCACGATTGCACTGGGCTCGACCGACGGCCTGACCCGGCACGTCCCGGTCACCAACACCGGCAAGCCCATCAGCGTGCCGGTCGGCACCAAGACCCTGGGCCGCATCATGGACGTGATGGGCAAGCCGATCGACGAGGCCGGCGACATCGGTGAAGAGGAGCGCTGGCCGATCCATCGCAAGGCGCCCGCCTTCGACGAACAGGCCGCAAGCAACGAGCTGCTCGAGACCGGCATCAAGGTCATCGACCTGATCTGCCCGTTCGCCAAGGGCGGCAAGGTCGGCCTGTTCGGCGGCGCCGGCGTCGGCAAGACCGTCAACATGCTCGAGCTGATCCGCAACATCGCCATCGAGCACTCGGGCTACTCCGTGTTCGCCGGCGTGGGCGAGCGTACCCGCGAGGGTAACGACTTCTACCACGAGATGAAGGACTCCAACGTCCTCGACAAGGTCGCACTCGTGTTCGGCCAGATGAACGAGCCGCCGGGCAACCGCCTGCGCGTGGCCCTGTCCGGCCTGACCATGGCCGAGTACTTCCGCGACGAAGGCCGCGACGTGCTGATGTTCATCGACAACATCTACCGCTACACCCTGGCCGGCACCGAGGTCTCCGCGCTGCTGGGCCGCATGCCCTCGGCGGTGGGCTACCAGCCGACCCTGGCCGAGGAAATGGGCGCCCTTCAGGAGCGCATTACCTCTACCAAGACCGGCTCGATCACCTCGATCCAGGCCGTCTACGTCCCGGCCGACGACCTCACCGACCCCTCGCCGGCGACGACCTTCGCCCACCTCGACGCGACCGTCGTGCTGGCGCGCTCGATTGCCGAGCTGGGTATCTACCCGGCCGTCGACCCGCTCGACTCGACCTCGCGCCAGCTCGATCCGCTGGTGGTCGGTCAGGAGCACTACGACGTGGCCCGCAAGGTCCAGGGCACGCTGCAGCGCTACAAGGAGCTCAAGGACATCATCGCGATTCTCGGCATGGATGAGCTGAGCGAAGAAGACAAGCTCACCGTCGCCCGCGCGCGCAAGGTCGAGCGCTTCTTCTCGCAGCCGTTCTTCGTCGCCGAAGTGTTCACCGGCTCGCCCGGCGTCTACGTGTCCCTCAAGGACACCATCCGCGGCTTCAAGGGCATCTGTGACGGCGAGTACGATCACCTCCCCGAGCAGGCCTTCTACATGGTCGGTACCATTGAGGAAGCTGTGGAGAAGGGCGAGAAGATGGCGGAAAAAGCGGCGTGAGTCGCTTTTTCGTAAATCGTAAATCGTGAATCGTGAATGGAAGAACCCCCAGCCGCGAAATTTACGATTTACGATTAACGATTTACGAGTGGTGCGCTACTTCCGATATGAATGAAGTGGCGCCAGCTCCTGAGGCAGACTGAATAACATGGCATCAACAATCCATTGCGACATCGTCAGCGCCGAAGCCGAGATTTTCTCCGGCGAGGCATCCATGGTGGTGGTCACCGGCGAGGAGGGCGAGCTCGGCATTGCGCCGCGTCACGCGCCCCTGCTGACCCGGCTCAAGCCTGGTCAGGTGCGGGTCATGCTGCCTGAAGGCGGCGAGGAGTTCTACTACATCTCCGGCGGCCTGCTCGAGGTCCAGCCACACGTGGTCAGTGTGCTGTCGGATACCGCCGCGCGCGCCAGTGATCTGGACGAGGCGGCCGCCATCAAGGCCAAGGAAGAGGCCGAGAAGGCCATCGCCGACCGTTCCGCCGATATGGAGATTGCCCAGGCCCAGGCCCAGTTGGCCGAGGCGATGGCCCAGCTGGCTGCGCTGGAGCGCCTCCGCAAGTCGCTCAAACGCTGAATCGCCACGGGCCAGCGCAGCCCGCCTCGCGTGAGCAATGCTTTTCCGATGCCCCGGCCTCCACCGGGGCATTTTTTTGCCTGCACGCGGTCTATAAGACAAATCTGGTATTCTGAAGCCACAATAAAGGGAAGGAGCAAGCCATGGCAACGCACACTCGCGTGCTCATGATCATGGCTCTCGTTATCGGGGTAACGGGCTGCGGCGGTGGAGATGCCCTGCCCGACAACGAGCGTCTACTGAGCGCATTCGAACAAGGGCGGACGGGAGTCTGGGTCAGCGGTCACGGCATCGTGGCGCAGTTGATCGGCGACGACACGGTTTCCGGAGAGGCGCATCAGAGAATGGTGGTCAACGTCGACAATCGTCTCGACTTGATCGTGCGTCACTCGGTCGAACGCTCCGAGCGCGTGCCGGTCGCGCAAGGCGATACGGTGTCGTTCCAGGGGCGCTACCAGTTCAACGGGCGAGGCGGTGAGCTCGGATTCACCCACCAGGACCCCGAGCAACCGGGGGATGGCGGCTGGATTCGCCACAAGGGCACGCTCTACGACTGAGCCGAATCCGAAGCGCCGGCCGCGCGTGCCCCCCTGTTTTGCCTTGGGCCTGAATCAGGGCGAGTCGCCGCTATAAAGAACGGCCTCTGCGCCGGTGATTTCACCCACCGAAGCGGTCTCGTGCACGTAGAGCGCCACCTCACGCTCGAACACGAGCGGGCCCTCGATCCTGACGTCCCGCCCGATGACGATCTTCGGCGGGGATCCGGCGTTGAAGTTCACGCCCTGGCTCTTGCGAACCCGCAGCTCGCCTTCGATCACCGTTCCGGCTTCGAGTCGTACCTGGCTGTTGGTGGTGACCAGCCGGCCCGCTCGGGCCGCGTGCATCTCGATGCTGCCGTTGACCGAACCGATCATTCCGCCAATCACCACTTCTTCGCCTGCGCTGACGCGACCGTTGACCGTCTCGACATTGCCGCTTACGCGCCCGCCTGATGCGAGTTCGATGCTGCCGTTCACGCCTGAAACATCGCCTTCGACCTCGACCGCCTCGGCCAGCGAAATTCGCCCGTTGACGTTGCTGATATCCAGCAGCCGCGTGGCGCGACCGACCTCGATCGTCCCGTTGACGTTGCTGACTTCTCCGTCGATTCGACACTCCGCCCCGATCTCGATCTGGCCGTTGACCAGCGAGATGTTGCCATCGTGGCTGGAGCCGTCGGCCAGCGTGAAGCTGTCCGCCAGCGACGAGCAGGCGCCGACCAGGAGCAGCAGCCAGGTGATTGTCACCGTGCGCATCATCATGTCGCTTTCCTCGCTGAAGAAGGTTCCATCATGTCGGGTTCGGTCCGCGTTGGCCAGTGCCTTAAGTCATGCCCGCTGACTAACGAGATCATAATTGAGTAGATGCTCTGAGCGTTTACTCAATTATGATCTCGTTCGCAACGCCAGCTGCGTGAAGTCGAACAGCCCGAGATCGCACAACTGGGAAGGCGCCACGTTGCCCAGTGCCCGGAAAATCGACATCTTCCGCCCGGGCTGAACGCGTTCCCACTCGGACAGCATGGCCTTGATCTGCTGGCGCTGCAGGTTGGGCTGGCTGCCGCACAGGTCGCAGGGAATGATCGGGTAGTCCCGCGCCTGGGCCAGGCCCGCCAGGTCGGACTCCTGGCAATAGGCCAACGGACGGATCACGATATTGTTGCCGTCGTCGCTCAGGAGCTTCGGCGGCATGGCCTTGAGCGCGGCACCGTGAAACAGGTTGAGAAAAAAGGTCTCGACGATGTCGTCCAGGTGGTGGCCCAGCGCGATCTTCGTGAACCCGTTTTCCCGCGCATGCTGGTAGAGCGTGCCGCGGCGCATGCGCGAGCACAGGCCGCAGGTGGTCTTCCCCTCGGGCACAACGCGCTTGACCACCGAATAGGTGTCCTTCTCGATGACGTGGTAGTCGACCCCGAGCGATTCGAGGTATTCGGGCAGGACGTGCTCGGGAAACCCCGGCTGTTTCTGGTCGAGGTTGACCGCGACCAGGTCGAAATCGATGGGTGCTACCTGCTTGAGCCCGAGCAGCAGATCGAGCATGCCGTAGGAATCCTTGCCGCCGGACAGGCAGACCATGATCCGGTCGCCGGGCTCGATCATGGCGTAATCGGTCACGGCCTGGCCGACCTGCCGTCGCAGGCGCTTGATCAGCTTGTTGGTGTTATATTGCTGTTTGCGCGCGCGCTTGTCAGCGGGAACGTCATCGACGATTGTCAGCGGCAGGGTGGCGCGATTCATCAGATCAGTCCAGAAATACCTTCAATTCCACCATTCTAGCGGCAAAGTGACCGAAGACATCGCCGAAATCTCCGCGCGCCTGCACGAGCTTCGCCAGGAGCACCGCGACCTGGACCAGGCGATCGAGCGCATGGGCGATAACCCCGCCGTCGACCAACTCCAGTTGCGCCGGCTCAAGAAACGCAAGCTGCGCCTGCGCGACCAGATCGCCTGGTACGAGAGCCGGCTGATCCCCGATCTCGACGCCTAGCGTTGGCCCGCGATGCGGGCTGGTTCTTTGGTGTTCTGGTTTTGGCATCCGCCGGGGGTGCGGGGCGGCTTTGCCGCGACGGGTTTGCGGGGGCTTTGATTGGTGGGGTTTGGGTGGGGTTGGTGTTGTCTGTCGGTTTGGTGGCCTCGACAAGTCAAAATCTGTTTCGCCCGGGCCCGCTTCGCGGGGTCTTGCGGCGACTCACTTTTGTCAATTACGACAAAAGTAAGCAAAAACGCTCTCTAACTTCAAAGTCCCACGCTCGGTTGCCTCAGGAGCTTGGCGACTGTGGGGGCTGGCCCCTTCGGTGAGCGGGCTTCGCGAGGGCCCGGCTGGTCGCGTGGTGCCCGGGATGATTTCCGAAAGTGGCCATGGGAGGAATCCCGGGCTTGCGCTCCGGATTGACCCCCGCGCGCTGAGCGCGCGCCATCTGCGCGGTTGCGGAGGAACGTAGGATGCGTGGAGCGAAGCGCAACGCATCAGCCGATGCGTTACGGCCCTACGGGCCTCCACGCATCCTACGCGCCCTCGAGCGATCCTCAAGTTTACGGATCGAAGCCGTGCCGTCCTCGTGCGGGCTTCGCCCCATTCCCGCTAGCGCCACCGGATCCTCCGACCGAGTTTTCGCGAAGCCCGCTCCGCGAAGGGGCCAGCCACCTCCCAGTTCGAGTCCTGAAACCCCGGATCGTGGGACTTTGAATTTGAAAAGCGCTTTTTCGTATCTTTTTTCGCTTTGGAAAAAAGGTACTCGCCGAAAGAGCCTGCGAAGCAGGCCGGGCGAAACGCCTTTGACGTGTCGAGGCCCGCACCGCGACCGGCGGGCGCCAACCCACCAAACACCCCAGACCGCGAAGCCCCCCGAAAAGAGGCGCCACGTCAAACCGTTGGGAATACGTGCCAGCAAAGAGTCGCGAGTGTGGACATCTCGTCCGTCGGGAACGCGCCCCGCATCTACTCCTCCCCGGTCAACTCAAGCAACTCGGGGGTCACCTGAATGATGGCGTGCCGGATTTCCTTGCTGAGAACCAGCTTGGCATCGCGGGCGAAGGTCTCGAGCCGGCGGCCGAAGACCAGGCAGTTGTCTTCGTCGCGCGAGAGGAAGCCGCTGTCGAACATGGCCTCGATGAACTGCCGGAACAGGGTGCGATCGTAGAACTCGGGTGCTTCGAACTCGTGCAGC
Organism: Wenzhouxiangella indolica; assembly: GCF_042310355.1. Taxonomy (NCBI): domain Bacteria; kingdom Pseudomonadati; phylum Pseudomonadota; class Gammaproteobacteria; order Chromatiales; family Wenzhouxiangellaceae; genus Wenzhouxiangella; species Wenzhouxiangella indolica. The sequence goes on from NZ_JBHJMR010000021.1 coordinate 15,020, forward strand.
AGCGAGATGCGCTGGGCGGAAAGGCTGCAAAGCTGTTCGAGCTGGCGGCGATTGAGCAGGCCCGAGCCGTTCTTGACCAGCACGGACATGGTGATGAAATAACGCTCGAAAGTCTGCAGCAACGAGCCGCCGAGCAGGCGCAGGTAGTAGCTCTCGTCGCTTCCCCCGGCGGCGCGCTGCAGGTCGTCGCCCGAGGCGCGCAGCAGCTGCAGCTCGATCAGCGCGTCGATGCAGCGTTCCACGACGCCGTCGAGCTCGTCTTCCGTCCAGGGCAGAAACAGCTCGCGCTGCAGGAAGGGGTAGACCGTTCGGCTCAGGGAGCGCAGGCGCGAGCGGCGCACGCGCTGCGTGTTCAGGAAGCAGCAGGCGATCCAGGCGCTGATGGCCAGCAGGTGGGCGGTATTGTTGCGGAAGTAGGTCAGCAGGACGGCGCGTGTGGCATCCGTGCGGATGATATTGCCCAGCCGGTGCGCCTGGCGTTCGACGATACCCAGCTCCAGGCCGTACTCGATGACCTGGCCCGGCGTCATTCGCGTGATCGTGACCCGGTCGGAGTAGGCGCTCAATCGCACAACGTTTTTGAGCACCCCGATCATTTTCTCGAGGTCTTCCTCGTCGAGCGCGTGCTTGCGGCTGGCCAGCAGGGCGGTTGCCAGCAGGTTGACCGGGTTGACGTCGGCCGACCGATTGATGTTGACCATGATCTTCTGCGCGAGATCGTCGACTACATGCCCCAGCCACGGGGGCTTGCTGCCGTTGTCGGGTCGCTCGGCCCGCCAGTCCGGGTTGTGCTTGTCCAGTACGCCTTCGAGCTTGATGGGTTCACCGAAGCTGACCGCGACTTCGCCGTAGTTCTTGCGCAGGATGTTGATCACGTTGCGGAAGTCCGATAGCGACTCGGGTTTTTTCTGCTGCCCGGAAAGCTCCGAGATGTAGGAGTTTCCCTCCGCCAGTCGCTCGTAGCCGATATAGACCGGCTGGAACAGCAGCGGCCGGGATGGATTGCGCAAAAAGGCCCGGACCGTGATCGACAGCATTCCGGCCCGCGGCGGTAACAGCCGTCCGGTGCGCGAGCGGGTTCCCTCGATGAAGTACTCCATCGAGACGCCGCGGTCGAGGATCAGCGTGACGTACTGATTGAAAACCGCCGCATAGAGGGGCTGGGAACGAAACGACCGGCGCAGGAAGAACGCGCCGCCGCGGCGCAGAAGGGGCCCGACCAGCGGCATGTTGAGATTCACACCCGCGGCGATATGCGGCGGCACGAAACCGCGGTGGTACAGCAGATACGACAGCAGCATGTAGTCGATGTGGCTGCGGTGGCAGGGTACATAGACGATCTCGTGGCCATCCTGCGCCTCGCGGAACTGGCTGAAATGGTGCACCACGACGCCGCGGTAGATTCGGCTCCAGAACCAGGTCAGAAGCAGGTCGAGGATGCGGATGAAGGCATAGGAATAGTCGGCCGCGATTTCGCGCGCGTACTTGCGGGCGACCAGTTCGGCCTTTTCCTGGCTGACGTCGTCGCGTCGTGCCTTGGCCGCGATGGCCTGTTGCACCGACTCCGAACGAATAACGCGCTCGACCAGTGTTCTTCGATGGGAACGGTCCGGCCCGATTGCGGCAGTGCGAATCCGCTTGAAGTGGACCCGCAGCACCCGGCTGATTCGACCGAGAGCCTGGGAGCTGTCCTCGGTCTCCTCGATGACCGCTCCGACCTCGACCGGCTTGCCGAAATGCACCATGGTGGCCCGGCCGTTGATCAGGGTCGAGAAGAACCTGCGAATGCGCCCGGCCACGCCCCAGTTCTCCGAAAACAGGATCTTGAAGATGCTCTCTTCCTTGTCGGGTGCGCGCCCGATCAGGACGGTTACCGGCACGACCTGAACGCGCGCGAGATCCTCCGAGTCGGCGCGTTCGAGTAGTTGCCGAAGCATCTCCGGGTGACGGCGTCGCCGCGGTCGGCGCAGAATGAAGCCGCCGTAGCGCCGCGAGGCGCTGTAGGATCGGGGCAGTCTGCCGTCCCCGACCTGGAAGGTATGCCCCGGCCGTGGCCAGTCCAGTTTCCTGCATACCTCGTCGACGATCAGCAGCGATGTGAGCGCGTAGGTGTCGAGGACGTAGAAAACGGGGCGATCGGGGTCGATGCCGAGTTCCGTCAGATCCTCGGGCAGCACGGTCGAGCGCACCCACCAGTGCAGGATGCGCCGGAGCAGGTTGAGCCACGCGCCATAGAGGCGTGCGGGCAGGCCGATTGAAGGGCTGGGTCGCTGCATGATGGGGCCAGGATTCGGGGCGGCAAGTTTACCATCCGGCCCGCTCGGGGAATCGCACCGGCCAGGCAAAGAAAAACCGGGCCCATGGTGGAGCGGGCCCGGAAACCGGTCAAACCGAAAAGGATTTTCTTGATTGTTGATCGCGGGGATGCGAAACCGATTCACCTCCCTCAGGCAAAATCATACAACAGGACGCATTTCCTGATCAAGAAGATTATAAAGACACTATAACTAACTGAAGTAGTGGGATATTTCTTCCTGGATACCGGCGGCCGCCGCGGCTGGATCCGCGGCATCCCGGATCGGTCGCCCCACCACGATGTAGTCGGCCCCGGCCGCAAAGGCCTCGCCGGTGCTGAGCGTTCGCTTCTGTTCGTCGCGGTTGGCGACCGGGCGGATGCCCGGACAGACCGCGATCAGGCGGTCATCGACATCGCGGCGCAGCGCCGCCACTTCGAGTCCGGAAGAAATCACGCCGCTACAGCCGATTTCCAGTGCCCGCCGGGCCCGCGAGAGCACCAGGCGCTCGACGTCGCACTGGAAACCCAGGTCGTCGAGGTCGCCCTGGTCCAGGCTTGTCAGCGCGGTCACGGCCAGGATGCCCATTTCGCCGCGATTGGCGACGGCCTCGGCAAGCATGCCGTCGTTGCCGTGCACGGTCAGGAAGTCGACGTCGCGCCGCGCCAGCTGAGCCGTCGCCCGGCCGACGGTCGGCGGGATGTCGAACAGCTTGAGGTCGGCAAAGACGCGCTTTCCCGCCTGCTTGAGTTCATCGGCCAGTTCGAAGTAGTTGCCGCTGAGGAAGAACTCCAGTCCGAGCTTGTAGAACTGCACCTGATCGCCGAGCTGGCGAACCAGGCTGCGGGCTCGGTCGATATCGGGCACGTCGAGGGCGAATATCAGTCGTTCCACGGCGGGGATCCGCCGGCGGTTGTCAGGCAGCGTCATGGAAGTGCTCCAGGATGTTCGGGGCAATGCGTTCAGGGTGAACCATGTGCAGGTGATGGCCGCCGGGACAGCCGAGGGTCTCGCGCCGCTGTCGCAGGGCGGCCAGCCTCAGCTGGAACATGCGCTGGCCGAGCAGGCCGGTATGCGGTTCGGAATGGATGTTGAGCACGGGTGTATCGATATGGGCGATCAGGTCGATCACCTGCGGCTCGGTGTAGCGGTGCGCGGTCGGCCAGGTCAGGCGCTGATCGTGGCGCCATTGCCAGCCGCCGGCAGTCTCGACCAGGCCGCGATCGGCCAGCATACGGGTCGATGCTTCGCTCAGGTCGCTGCCCTGCTGCCGCGCGGCAATGGCGTTCTCGCGTTCGATGTGCACGCGGCGCGGGCGCGGCTTCGAGCGGGACACGGCCTTGCGCCAGCCCTCCGCCGTTTTCTCCGCCGGCGCCGAAAGCGGGCCGAGCCCCTCGATCAGGACCATCGACGCCACCCGTTCGGGGGCGGCGGCCGCCACCAGGGTCGAAACCGCTCCGCCGAGCGAGTGGCCCAGCAGGTTGGCGCGCTCCCAGCCGAGTTCGTCGAGCACGGCCAGGACGTCGAAGCTGTAGTCGTCGAAGTGGTAGCGCACACCGTCCGGTCGCGGCGCCGAGAGACCGTGACCGGGGAAGTCGACGGCGACCAGGTCGAGTCCGTCGAGATGCGCGCTCAGCGGCAGAAAGGAATGGGCGTTGTCGAGCCAGCCGTGCAGGGCCAGGACGGGAACGTTGCCGCGTCGCCAGCGCAGGCCCGCGACGCGCCCGCCGAGCAGCTCGATGGCTTCCATCAGTCCAGCCGCTCCAGGTTGGCGTAGGACAGCACCAGCCATTTCTGGCCGGCGCTCTCGAAATTGATCTGCACGCGCGCGTTCGGGCCGCTGCCCTCGACATTGACCACCGTGCCGATGCCGAAGCGCTCGTGGCTGACGGTCGAGCCCAGGTTGAAGTCGTGCTCCGGGCCGGGCCCGCCGCTGCTGCCGCCGCCAAAAGCCGGGCCGGCATAGCGTGCCGGCCTGGGCCGGACCTGCTCGACCAGCTCCTCGGGTAGCTCGTCGAGGAAACGCGACGGGTAGGACGTGGAGGTCTGGCCGTGCAGCATGCGCGACTCGGCGTAAGTCAGGTACAGGCGCTGCATGGCCCGGGTCATGCCGACGTAGCACAGCCGGCGTTCCTCGGACAGGCGCCCGGGCTCCTCGGTCGATTTCTGGTGCGGGAAGAGGCCTTCCTCCATGCCCGAGAGGAACACCAGCGGAAACTCCAGGCCCTTGGCCGAGTGCAGGGTCATGAGCTGCACGCAGTCCTGCCATTTCTCGCCCTGGTGCTCGCCGGCTTCCAGCGCGGCCTGGGCCAGGAAGGACGCCAGGGGGCTCAGGCCCGACTGCTCGTCCTCGAGCGGCTGGTCGAAGGTCTCGGCGGCACGAATCAGCTCGGTCAGGTTCTCCTCGCGCGATTCGGCCCGGTCGGGCGCCTCGCGCTGGCGGTACCAGCGCGCCAGGTCGGCCGTCTCCACCACCGCGGACATCAACTCGCCCAGCGAGGCGTCGCGGGTGCGCCGGTCCAGATCGTTGATGATCTCCAGGAACTGGGCGACGGCGTTGCCCGCACGCGCGGCGAAGGCGCCGCTGTCGCGCATCGCCGTGGCGGTGGCGAACAACGAGGCGCCGTCGGCGCGGGCTCGCTCGCGAATGGCGGCGACCGTGCGTTCGCCGATGCCGCGCGCGGGCACGTTGACCACGCGTTCGAAGGCCGGGTCATCGCCGCGATTGTGGACCAGCCTGAGATAGCCCATGGCGTCCTTGATCTCGGCGCGCTCGAAGAATCGCTGGCCGCCGTAGACGCGGTAGGGAATGCCCTCGGCCAGTAGCTGGTGCTCGAACAGGCGCGATTGCGCGTTGGAGCGGTACAGCACGGCCGCCTCGGACGCGGCGCCCCCCTGCTCGAGCCAGTCGCGGATCCGCGCGATGACGAAGTCGGCCTCCTCCTCGGCGCTGAAGGCCGAGAAGACGCGAATCGGCTCGCCCTGCTCACCTTCGGTCCAGAGGTTCTTGCCCATCCGCTCGTCGTTGTTGGCAATCACCCGGTTGGCGGCCTCGAGGATGGTGGCGGTCGAGCGGTAGTTCTGCTCCAGCCGGATCATCGCCGGATCGAAGTCGCGCGCGAAGTCGGAGACGTTCTCCACCCGCGCACCGCGCCAGCCGTAGATCGACTGGTCGTCGTCGCCGACGACGAACATCCGCGCCCGATCGCCGGCGATGATGCGCACCAGCGCGTACTGCAGCTTGTTGGTGTCCTGGAACTCGTCGATCAGGATATGCCCGAAGCGGTCGCGGTACTGCTGCTGGCGCGCCGGGTTGTCGCGCAGCAGCTCGAGCGTGCGCAGCAACAGCTCGGCGAAATCGACCAGGCCGGAGCGCTCGCAGTAGTCCTGATAATTGCGGTAGACCGACACCTGGGTGAGCGCGTGCGGGTTGTCGAAAGGCTCGATGTGCTCCGGCCGCCGGCCCTCGTCCTTGTGGTGATTGATGAAGCCCTGCATCTGACGTGCCGGGTACTCGCCCTCGTCGAGTTCCATGTCGCGGATCACGCGACGAATCAGGCGGTACTGGTCCTCGCTGTCGAGAATCTGGAAGGTCTCCGGCAGCCCGGCCTCTGCCGCGTGCATTCTGAGAATGCGGTGGCAGATGCCGTGGAATGTGCCGATCCACAGCCCGTCGGGCCGCAGGCCCAGCAGCTTGCCCACGCGGGCGCGCATCTCGCCGGCAGCCTTGTTGGTGAAGGTGACCGCCAGCACGCCCATGGGGCTGACGTGATGGACCTGGATCAGCCAGGCGATGCGATGCACCAGAACGCGCGTCTTGCCCGACCCCGCGCCGGCGAGCACCAGCACGTGCCCGTCCTCGGCCGTAACCGCCTCGCGCTGCGCGTCGTTGAGCTCGTCGAGTAGGTGGCTGACGTCCATGGCGGTTTATCGGGACTCGGGACTCGGGACTCGGGACTCGGTAAGGGGCCGGGACTCGGGACTCGGGACTCGGGACTCGAGGAAGCGTCCCGGTGTTGTGGCAGGATTTGCTGTGCTGACGAACGGAAGCGCTAAGAACACTCGCTTCTCAACGGCATCAGTAGCGAGTCCCGAGTCCCGAGTCCCGAGTTCCGGTTCCAGATCGCTCGATCGCAGCCGCATAGCTCAGCTGCCCTCCGAGCCTCGATCCACGGCACGGAATCCAATATCAGACCGATAAAACGCTTCCTCGAAGCCGATCTGGGCGATCCACTGGTAGGCGCGGGCCTGCGCTTTGCGGACGTCCTCGCCCAGGGCGCAAAGGGCGAGTACCCGGCCGCCGCTGGTGACCACGCGGCCTTCGTCGTCCAGGGCGGTGCCGGCGTGAAACACCTTCACGTCCGCCGGGAAGTCCGATTCCAGTCCGGTGATCGGGTGGCCCTTGTCGTAGCTTCCGGGATAGCCCCCGGCGGCCATCACCACGGCCAGCGCGGTGCGCTCGTCCCACTTAGGGTCGATCTCGTCGAGCGTACCTTCCAGGGCGTGCTCGATGATTTCGACCAGGTCCGATTGCAGCCGCAGCATGATCGGCTGCGTCTCGGGATCGCCGAATCGCACGTTGAATTCCAGTACTTTCGGCCCGGTGGCGGTGAGCATCACGCCGGCGTAGAGAAAGCCGGTGAAGGACGCGTCGTCCTCGACCAGGCCGGCGAGCGTGGGCTCGATGACCTCCTCGAGGATTCTCCGGTGCACGGTTTCGTCGACGACCGGGGCCGGCGAGTAGGCACCCATGCCGCCGGTGTTCGGACCGCGATCTTCCTCGTCGCGCCGCTTGTGGTCCTGGCTCGAGGCCATCGAAAGATACTGCGTGCCGCTGGCGACGACGATGAAACTCGCTTCCTCGCCCACCAGGAACTCTTCGACGACGACACGCCGACCGGCCTTGCCGAAGGCTTCGCCCGAAAGCATGTCCTCGAGCGTGCTGCGGGCCTGGTCCTCGGTCTCGACAATGACCACGCCCTTGCCGGCGGCCAGGCCGTCGGCCTTGAGCACCACCGGCAGGCCGATGCCGTGGATCATCTCCATGCCCTCGTTGACATCGTCGACGACGCCGAAAGCGGCGGTCGGGATGCCGTGGCGTGACATGAAATCCTTGGCGAAGGCTTTCGAGGACTCCAGGCGTGCGGCGTCGGCGCTCGGGCCGAAACACTTCAGCCCGGCGGCTTCGAAGCGGTCCACGATACCGGCCGCCAGCGGCGCCTCCGGGCCGATCACGGTCAGGCCGACCGATTCGGACCGGGCCAGCTCGATCAGCCCGTCGATGTCCTCGGCGCCGACATCGGCATTGCGCATGCCCGGCTCGCGCGCCGTGCCGGCGTTACCGGGCGCGACGATGACCGCTTCGACCTTGTCCGACTGCGCCAGCTTCCAGGCCAACGCATGCTCACGACCACCGCCGCCGACGACGAGGAGTTTCATTTGTGTGCTATCCGGGATTTGTGTGCCATTTTATTGTACAGCGGCGCCTGGGCGCGTCAGGGCTTTCGGGAGGGCGAAATTTTCAAATCCGAAGCACCAAATCCGAAACAAAACCCAATGTTCAAAATCCCAATGACAGAAACAAAACCCTCGCTGATCCAGGACGCGCCTGCGGTGGCAAACGGCGCGGTCGTTTTGAACATTCGAATTTCGGTCATTCGAATTTGTTTCGGATTTGGTGCTTCGGATTTCGAATTTCGGTCCGGCGCTGCCGGGCCGTCCCCTCAGTGCCTGAAGTGCCTCCTCCCCGTCAACACCATCGCAATGCCATGCTTGTTGCAGGCATCGATGACCTCCTGGTCACGCTTTGAGCCTCCCGGCTGGATGACGGCGCGGATGCCGCGTTCGGCGGCGGCTTCGATGCTGTCGGCGAACGGGAAGAAGGCGTCGGAGGCCATCACGGCACCGGCCAGCGACAGCCCGGCGCCTTCGGCCTTGACCGCGGCGAAGCGGGCGGAGTCGACGCGGCTCATCTGGCCGGCGCCGATGCCGACGGTGGCGCGGTCCCTAGCGTAGACGATGGCGTTGGAGCGCACCAGGCGCACGGCGGCCCAGGCAAAGCGCAGGTCGTCGAGTTCGGCGTCGTCGGGCGATCGTTCGGTGACGATCTCGAGCTGGGGCACGGTCTGCCAGTCGTCGGCGGCCTGCACCAGCCAGCCGCCGTCGATGGCGCGCAATTCCAGCGGCTGCGGCGCGGCGTCGCCGGGGGTCAGCACCCGAACATTCGGCTTGGCAGCCAGCATTTCGCGCGCCTCGCTGCTCACGGACGGGGCGATCAGCACTTCCATGAACTGCTTGAGCAGGCGGCCGGCCAGTTCGCCGTCGACTTCGCGGTTGACCGCGATGATGCCGCCGAAGGCCGAACTCGGGTCGCATGCGAAAGCCTTGTCGTAGGCTTCGGCCACGCTGTCGCCCTGGGCCGCGCCGCAGGGATTGGTGTGCTTGACGATCACGCAGGCGGGTGCCTCGCCCAGGCTCTTCACGCCGGCCCAGGCGGCGTCGGCGTCGAGCAGGTTGTTGTAGCTCAGCGCCTTGCCCTGCAGGGGCTGGCAGCCGGCCAGTCCGCGCGCACCCTGGCCCCGGACGCGATAGACCCCGGCAGCCTGGTGCGGGTTTTCGCCGTAGCGCAGGGACTCGATGGCGTCGAGCGCGAGATTGATCCTCGGCGGCAGCTCGCTGTCACCATCGTGCGCCGAAAGCCACTGGCTGATCTGGCCGTCGTAGGCGCAGGTGTGCGCAAATGCGCGCGTGGCCAGCGCGCGCCGACGACCTTCGTCGGGTAGTTCGGGCAGAGAATCGATGACGCTCGCATAGTCGTCGGGGTCGCACAGCACGCAGACGTCGCGGTGGTTCTTGGCGGCGGCGCGCAGCATGGCCGGGCCGCCGATGTCGATGTTCTCGATCGCTTCGTCCAGCGTGCAGTCCCGGCGCGCCACGGTTTCGGCGAAGGGGTAGAGGTTGACGACCACCACATCGATGCGCTCGATGCCGTGTTCGGCCATCACGCCGGCGTCGAGGTCGCGCCGGCCGAGGATGCCGCCGTGGACTTTGGGGTGCAGGGTCTTGACGCGCCCGTCCATGATCTCGGGGAAGCCGGTGAGGGTACCGACTTCGGTCACGGCCAGCCCGGCTTCGTCGATCGCGCGCGCCGTGCCGCCGGTGGACAGCAGGTCGAAGCCGGCATGATCGAGGTGCCGGGCCAGATCGACCAGCCCGCGCTTGTCGGAGACGCTCAGCAGGGCCCAGCGGCGATTGGAGTTGTTCATTGGCAGGTCATGTGCTCCGGAGAAGATTCAAACGCCGGGGAAGGGGATCCCGGTCGGCGACTCAGTCCAGGCCGTAGCGACGGATGCGGTTGCGAAGGGTGGTTCGGGTGATGCCGAGAATTTCGGCCGCGCGGGACTGGTTGCCGTCGGTCTGTCCCAGAACGGTTTCGACCAGCGCTCGCTCGGCCTCGCTCATGATCAGACCGTGCAGGTTCTCCGGCGGCGTATGGCCCATGTCGTCCAGGTACTGTCGAACGACGCAGCGGACGAATTCATGCAGGCACGGGCCCTGATCTGGCTGCTTTTCTGACAAGCTCGGTTCCCTCGAAAGGCTTGGACGCTTGGGTGTTCGCGGCGAACCGCAAACGATAGCACAACTGGCCGGGCTCTCATGCGTATTAGTGGAAACGCATCTGGAAGCCGGCCGGCTCGCTCGTTCCGACGACGAATTCCAGCAGGATCGGCATCACGACGCCCGCCGGCAGTCCGCGGCTGATCTGCTCCGGGTCGCGCAGGTACTCCCCGGGCTGGAGACGCCGCACGCCCAGAACCTGCTGACTGGCGTCGTAGAAGCGCACTTCGACTACCGGAAACGGCACGGCCGTGTCGGCCTGGTTGCGCAGGCTGGCGCTGATGACGACGGCGTCGTCCAGGCTGGGGTGGGGGTGCAGGTCGCGCGATACGATCTGGATGGTCTCGTTGGGGTCAAGCGCCGCATCGGGCTGGGCCGAACTGCCGAGCCAGCGCGCCACCGGCGAACCGGGGGTCTGCCAGAGCGCCCAGAGCTGGACCACCAGCAGCACCAGCAACACGGCGCTGACCGCCGGCCACAGCCAGCGGCGCGGACCGGAGTCGTCCGGATCGAATTCGGGCAGGGGCTCGGCGGCGGAAGCCGCATCGGGCCCGGGTTCGGGTTCGTTGTGATACTCCACCGGGAGTTCGGCCTGAACCATGTCCGGGTGCTCGAGCATGGGCGGCATGCCGTTGCCGCGCAGGGGCGCATCCGAGGTGTCGGGGTGGCGTTCGAACAGCTCCGAGAGGCTGTTGAAGGTCTTGCCGCAATTGCCGCAGCGGACCACGCCGGCTGCCTCGGCCAACGCCCTGGGCGGGAGTTCGTAGACGGCCTGGCACCCCGGGCAGCGCGTGTACACGGCGACCGACCTCAGCCGTTTTCGGATCGCGCCGAGGTCAGCTCGCGATAGCGCTCGAGGCTGGCCGAAAAGCGATCACGGGCCGCCTGTTCTCGCTCGTCGAGGCGATCCAGGTCGGCACGCAGCCCGCGCAGCTCGGAGCGGGTCTGCTCGATGTTGTCCTGCAGCGACTTCGGAACCGACTTGCCGTCGCGGTTGATGGAAGCGGCGCGGCCGACCAGTTTTTCGAAGCGGTTCTCGATGAGACCCAGGGCCAGGCGCGTCGATACGCGCTGGCTCTGAATGCCGGCCAGCTGCATCTCGAGTGCCTCGCGCAGGTCCGATTCGCTGCTGTAGGTGGCCAGCAGCATTCGGTCGCGGGCCTCCTGGCTGCGTTCCTCGGCCTCGATGCGGGCCTGCTCGCGGCGTTCCCGGCGGCGCTCGGCGATCTCCTCGGGGCTCAGCGCCGGCTCGACGCGTTCGCGAACCGTCCCGTCAGGACCCAGCCGGACGTAGCCGTAGTCCTTGAACTCCGGCGGCACCGACTGGCCGTAGTGGGTTTCGCCCTCGTCGTCGACCCAGCGATACACGGACTGGGCCTGCGCGGCGGGCGCAGCCAGAACGAGAAGCAGAAAGAACAGCAGAGTGTGACGCAGCATCGCGGGAAATCAGGCGCCGTAACGTTGTTGATAGCCTATCACGGCCTCGAGACTCGCCGGCGGGCGGTCGTGCGAGGCCAGCCAGTCGATCAGATCCTGCAGGCCGGCGATCGAGACGACCTGCAAACCATTGGATTCGACAACCTGGACGGCTGATCGTTCGTCGTCGCTGCCACGCTCCTGGCGGTCGAGGGCGATGGCCACGCCGGCCGCGTCGGCGCCGGCCTCGGCGATGATGGCGAGCGCTTCACCGATGGAGGTGCCGGCCGAGATCACGTCGTCGATGATCAGCACGCGGCCGGCAAGCGGTGCGCCGACCAGCATGCCGCCCTCGCCGTGATCCTTGGCCTCCTTGCGGTTGTAGGCGAACGGCACGTCGATCGCATGCTCGCGCGACAGGTTCAGGGCCACCGCGGCCGCCAGCGGAATGCCCTTGTAGGCGGGGCCGAAGAGCATGTCGAAGGCGATGCCCGAATCGACGATCGCGTCGGCGTAGCAGCGCGAGAGCGTGTCGATGGCCGCGCCGGTGCTGAACTCGCCGGCATTGAAAAAGTACGGGCTTTCGCGGCCGGACTTCAAGGTGAAGCGGCCGAAACGCAGCGCCTCCCGGTCGAGGGCGAGCTGCAGGAAGCGAGTGGTCCAGGGCTTTGGCATGAGACTCATTCTAGTTGATCGAGGTCATGCAGTGCGTCGCGTCCTGGCCTAAGCTGTCGATTCCGGATGCAGGAAAGCAGCATGCAGCGCGGCGATTGCGAACCGACGGTAGTCTTCCAGGCCCGGGGCCTGACCCGCGTCTACCAGATGGGTGAAGTGGCGATTCACGCCCTGCGCGGCGTCGACCTCGACCTTTTCGCCGGCGAGCTGGTCGTGATGCTGGGCGCCTCGGGTTCGGGCAAATCGACCCTGCTCAATATCCTGGGCGGCCTGGACGCGCCGACCGAGGGCACGGTGCGCTACGACGGGCGGCAGCTCGACTTCGACAGCCAGCGCGAGCTCACCCGTTTTCGGCGTGAGCATGTCGGCTTCGTGTTCCAGTTCTACAACATGATTCCGAGCCTCACGGCCCTGGAGAACGTTGCCGTCGTCACCGATATCGCCCGTTCACCGATGCTGCCGCTGGAGGCCCTGCGCCTGGTCGGCCTCGAAGACCGCCGCGATCATTTTCCCTCGCAGCTGTCCGGCGGTGAGCAGCAGCGCGTGGCAATCGCGCGCGCCGTGGCCAAGCGCCCGGCCGTGCTGATGTGCGACGAGCCGACCGGCGCACTCGATTCGAAAACCGGCCGGCAGGTGCTCGCGGTGATCGACCAGGTCAATCGCGAGGTGGGGGCGACCACCGTCGTGATCACCCACAATGCCGTGATCGCGAGCATGGCCGACCGCGTGGTGCGCTTGCGCGACGGGCGCATCGATTCGATCGAGACCAACCGCGAGCGCTCCGACCCGGCGTCGCTGAGCTGGTAGTCGGATGCGCGCGCTCGATCGCAAACTGCTGCGCGACCTGGGGGCGCTCAAGGGGCAGGTGGCGGCGATCGCCCTGGTCATCGCCGCCGGCGTCATGACCCTGATCATCGCGGTTACGTCGCTCGACGCGATTCGAGACAGCCAGGCCGGCTTCTACCGCGACTACCGCTTTGCCGATGTCTTCACCGAGCTCAAGCGCGCGCCGGAGCATCTTTCCGGGCGGATGGCCGTCATCGACGGTGTCGACCGGGTCCACACGCGGGTCGTGGCGCCGGTGCGGCTGGAAGTGGCCGGCTTCGACGATCCGGTCAGTGGCCAGCTGGTCAGCATCCCCGGGGGTGAGCAGCCCCCGATCAATCGCCTGCACCTGCGCCAGGGCCGCTTGCCGGAGCCCGGACGGGCCGACGCCGTCGCCGTCAGCGAGCCCTTCGCCCAGGCGCACGGCTTGCGTGCCGGTGACCGGATCGAGGCGATCATCAATGGACGGCTGGAAAGCCTGACCGTCAGCGGTATCGTGCTGTCGCCGGAGTACGTCTACCAGCTCGGTCCGGCCGACCTGATTCCCGACTACGAGCGCTTCGGCGTGCTGTGGATGAACCGGCGTTCGCTCGGTCGCGCCTTCGACATGGACGGCGCCTTCAACAGCGTGGCGCTCACCCTCCAGGCCGGTGCCGAGGCCGAGCCGGTCATCGCCGCGCTCGACCGGCTGCTCGGCGACTACGGCAGTCTCGGCGCCTACGGGCGCGATGAGCAGGTCTCGCACCGCATCCTGTCGCAGGAAATCGACCAGCTCGGCGTCATGGCGATCATCCTGCCGGGCATCTTTCTCGGCGTGTCCGCTTTCCTGCTCAGCGTGTTGATGGGGCGCATCGTCCGCACCCAGCGCCAGCAGGTGGCGGTGCTCAAGGCCTTCGGCTACGGCGGCGGCGAACTGGTGCGGCACTACGCCTTGCTGACCGCCCTGATCGTGCTCGTCGGCGTCGTCGTTGGTGCCGTGCTGGGCGCCTGGGCGGCCGACTGGGTGGCCGCGCTCTACATGCAGTATTTTCGCTTTCCCGAAACCCGTTTCGAGGTCCGGCCGCAGATCGTCGCCCTCGGCGCGGCGGTATCGGCCGCTGCCGCGATGCTGGGTACCTGGCGGGCGGTGCGCGAAGCGGCCGCCCTGGCGCCGGCCGTGGCCATGCGCCCGCCCGCACCAGCGATCTTCAGGCGCGGCTGGCTGGATGGGTCGGGGCTCCGCGGCTGGCTGGACCAGCCAACGCGGATTATTTTCCGCAACCTGGGCCGGCACCGCGTCAAGGCCTTGTTGTCGGTGCTGGGGATCGCCCTGTCGGTCGCCCTCCTGCTGATCGGCGGCTATCAGTTCAATGCCGTCGATGAGTTGATCGATACCCAGTATCAGAAGGTCCTCAAGATGGATGCGATCGTGCATCTCAACGAGGTGACTTCCGTGCGCGCCGCCGCCGAGCTTCGCCAGTACCCCGGCGTTCGTCACGTCGAGGGATTCCGGTCGGTTCCCGTGCGCCTGGTGCACGGCGTGAGCGACTACCGTACCGCCCTGCTGGGCATGCCGCCATCGCCGCAGCTGCGCGGGCTGATCGACCGCGCCGGCGCCGACCAAACGCTGCCCGACGAGGGCCTGGTGCTGACCGATTACCTTGCCGAGCACCTGGGCGCGCGTGTGGGTGACGCGATCGATGTCGAGATCAAGGTGGGGCGCCGGCGCACGGTGAGCGTTCCCCTGGCAGGCGTGGTGGCCGAACCACTGGGGGTGAGCGCCTACATGTCGCGTGCCGCGCTGAACCGCCTGATGCGCGAGGGGCCGGCTGTTTCCGGCTTCTGGCTCGCGCTCGATGACCAGCACGAACAGGCGCTCTACCAAGCGTTGCGGGACGCGCCGCGCGTGGCCGGTATCGGCCTGATCAGCCGGGCCGAGCGCGACATACGCGCCTACATCGAGGACACCGCCCTGGGCATGATGAGCGTCATGCTCCTTCTCGCCGCCTCGATCGCTTTTGCCGTGGTCTACAACAGTGCCAGAATCGCCCTGGCCGAACGCGAACGCGAGCTGGCCACATTGCGCGTGCTGGGATTCGGGCGTGGCGAGGTGGCCTGGATCCTGATCGGAGAACTTACGCTGCTGACCCTGGCGGCCATCCCGCTCGGCTGGGTGCTGGGCACGGGCTTTGCCTGGGTGCTGACCGAGTCCATGGCGATGGACCTGTTTCGAATCCCCTTCGTCGTCACGCGCCAGGCCTACGCGCTTTCGGCCGCCAGCGTTCTGGCCGCGGCGGCACTGTCCGCCGTGTTGATCACGCCGCGCCTGTTGCGACTGGACATGGTGTCGGCGCTCAAATCGATTGAATAGAGGCGTTGCGATGACTACACAGCGAAAGATCCTGCTTGCCCTCGTCGGCCTGGCCCTGATGCTGGCCCTGGTCTGGGGGCTGTGGCCGGCGCCGGTGGCGGTGACCACGACGACCGCACAGCGCGCTCCCCTCGTCGAGACGGTCGAGGATGAGGGGCGAACGCACTTGCGCAACGCCTACATTGTCTCCGCACCCATCGGCGGCTACCTGCACCGGGTTGCGCTCGAGCCGGGTGATGACGTCGCCGCCGGCGATACCGTCTTCGTGCTGGAGGCGCCGCCGGCGCCGGCGCTGGATGCGCGCACCCGTGAACAGGCGCGCGAGTCGCTGGCGGCCGCCAGGGCGCGCGTGCAGGCCGCGCGCGCCGAGCAGGAAAACCGCGAGGCGGATCTTTCCCTGGCCAGGAGCGAGCTGCGCCGCATGCGCGAACTGTCCGACCGGGGCCTGGTGGCCGAAAGCGAGCTGGAACGGGCCCAGAGCGCCGTCGCACGCGCCACCTCGGCGCTGGCGGCCGCGCGTGCTTCCGTCGAGGCCGCCGGCTTCGAGGTCGAGAATGCCCGAGCCGTGCTTGAAATCGCCGAGGGCGAGCGCAGCGGCGACGGCCGCCAGGCGCTGAGCGTGGCCGCCCCGGTGGGCGGCGTGGTGCTCACCCGCCAGCGATGCTGCGAAGGGGTGATCCAGGCCGGTGAGCCGATCCTGGAAATCGGTCAGCTCGATGAGCTCGAGGTGCGCGTTGACCTGCTGAGCATGGATGCCGTTCGGGTCGCCGCCGGGACAAGGGTGATCATCGAAAACTGGGGCGGTGAGGAAGCGCTGGAAGGGCGGGTGCGGCGCGTCGAACCGGCCGGTTTCAAGCGGATCTCCGCCCTCGGCGTGGAAGAGCAGCGCGTTCCGGTGCTGGTCGAGATCGATTCCCCGCGCGAGATCTGGCAGAAGCTGGGCGTCGGCTTCCGGGTCGATGCCCGCTTCATTCTCTGGGAAGGCGACGAGGTGCTGCAAGTGCCTTCATCGGCGCTGTTTCGCCTCGACAATCGATGGCAGGTCTTCGTCGTCGAGGGCGGGCGTGCCCACCGGCGCGCAGTGGAGCCCGGCCGGCAGAGCGGCCTGCACACGCAGATCCTGTCGGGCCTGGCTTCCGGCGAGGAGGTGGTGGTCCATCCGGGCGATCGCCTCTCGCACGGCGTCCGCGTAGCGGCAGACGATCGCTGAGATCGGGCGCCCCCGAACGGCACAGCGCCCGCGAGGGCGGGCGCTGTGGCTTCTGTTGAGCCGGCGGCAGTCTGCACTGCTGGCCGGGCCAAGAGCGGTACTCAGCAGCCGTGCTGGGGGCCGCACATCGATGAGCGGATGTCGAGCAGGTCGTTGCGCGTCTGTTCGCGTTCGATCTCGAGTTCCTGCTGCGTGATGCACTCGCGGCGTGAAATGCGGGTGCCGGTCTTGCGCACCTTGCGGCAGATGATGCGATCGTCGGTTCTGCCACCGCCCATCAGCAGGGCGTCGAGCTCTTCTTGCGTGTTGATCAGCGCAATCTTGTCATCGTCGGACAGGTCTTCGACGGTCTCGACGCCGTCGAGCAGCTCCTCGAAGCGGCCCTCGAGCTTGTTGAACTCGCGCCACTCGCGGCTGCCGAGTTCGCGCGGGTCGCCGTCCTCGAGCTTGCCGCGCAACTCCTCGAGGGCGCCCAGGAACTCGCCGATGGAGGCGACTTCCCGAGCCTGGGCGGTGTTCGAAAGCCCGGCGGACAGGGCCAGGACGGTCAGAAACAGTGCGATGGTAACTTGGCGAATCAGCATGATATCGGGTCTCCGTGAAAATCCACGAAACCGATCGTACTAATGATTACGTCAAAGGTCAACGCCCTCGACAGGCCGCGTCTGCGTCGCTGTTCGGCATCCGAACCGTTGATGGGATACCGATTGGCATACCATATTCGGCTGGTTCGACGCTTCGATTCGCCATGCGCATCATCTCGCTCAACGCCAACGGCATCCGCGCCGCCCACCGCAAGGGCTTTTTCGACTGGCTGAGGAAACAGGACGCCGACTTCGTCTGCATCCAGGAAACCAAGGCCCAGCACTGGCAGCTGGCCGACCGCGACTTCTTCCCGATCGGCTACCACTGCTACTACCACGACGCCGAAAAGAAGGGCTATTCGGGTGTGGCGCTGTACTCGAAGCACCAGCCGGTGCGCGTGGTGTACGGCCTGGGCTGGGAGGAATTCGACCGCGAGGGTCGCTGGCTGCAGGCCGATTTCGAGAACCTCAGCGTCGTGTCGCTCTACCTGCCCTCGGGCACCTCCAAGGACGAGCGCCAGCAGTTCAAGTACCGCTGCATGGAGCGCTTGCATCCGCATCTCGAGGAACTGGCCGGCCACGATCGCGACTACGTCATCTGCGGCGACTGGAACATCGCCCACAAGGAAATCGACCTCAAGAACTGGAAGGCCAACCAGAAAAACTCCGGTTTCCTGCCCGAGGAACGCGCCTGGCTCGACGAGGTGTTCGGGCCGGTCGGCATGGTCGATGCCTTCCGGCAGGTCGATCCCAATCCCGACCGCTTTACCTGGTGGTCGCAGCGCGGACGGGCCCGCGAAAAGAACGTGGGCTGGCGCATCGACTACCAGGTGGCCACGAAGGGCCTGGCCGAACGTGCCCGCTCGGCCGAAATCTACACCGACGAAAATTTTTCCGACCATGCGCCGCTGATTCTCGACTATGACGACTGAGTCGACCGTCGGTTGGCGCCGCGCCTGGGCGGTCTACACCCGGCCCACGGTCCTGCGCATGCTGCTGCTGGGCTTCTCCGCCGGGCTGCCTTTCATGCTGGTGTTCTCCACGCTGACCGCGTGGCTGCGCGACGAGGGTGTGTCGCGCACGGCGATCGGTTTCTTCGCCTGGATCGGGATCACTTACTCGATCAAGGTGTTCTGGTCTCCCGTGGTCGATCGAATTCGCCTGCCGCTGCTCACGCGGGTGTTCGGCCAGCGCCGCGGCTGGATGCTGCTCGCCCAGGTCGGGATCATGATCGGGCTGGCGGGCATGGCATTCACCGACCCGGTCTCCGATCTCGTGCAAGTGGCGTTGCTCGCCTTGCTGGTCGCGTTCTCGGCCGCCACCCAGGACATCACCATCGATGCCTTTCGCATCGAGTCCGACGCCAACGAGTTCCAGGCGGCGCTGGCCGGCACCTACGTGCTGGGTTACCGCATGGCCCTGCTGGCCACCGGCGCCGGCGCGCTCTACATCGCCGATTTCGCCAGCTGGACCCTGGCCTACCTGTGCATGAGCGCCATGGTGCTGGTCGGCGTGGTGGCGGTGCTGATCTCGCCCGAGCCGACCTCGCTCGAGCGGCTCGACATCGAGAAGGATCCGCTGGTGATCGGATTTCGCGAGCGCTCCAAATTGCCCGGCAGGCTTCAGGACCTGGGTGCCTGGTTGACCGGTGCCGTGGTCGCGCCGCTGGCCGACTTTTTCCGGCGCAACGGCTGGATGGCCCTGCCGGTGCTGGTCCTGATCGGCTTGTTCAAGGTCTCCGACATTTCCATGGCCGCGATGGCCAATCCGCTTTACCTGGACCTGGGGTTCACGCTCAGCGAGATTGCGACGGTGACCAACGTGTTCGGCATCGTCATGACCATCGCCGGCGGGCTGCTCGGCGGCGTGCTGGTGGCGCGCTACGGCCTGATGCCGATGCTGCTGGCCGCGGCCATCATCGTGGCGGTGACCAACCTTTTGTTCGCCTGGCTGGCGACCATCGGGCCGCAGCTGTGGGCGCTGTTCATGACCATCGGCGCCGACAACCTCGCCAATGGCCTGTCGGCCACGGTGTTCATCGCCTGGCTGTCCTCGCTGGTCAGCCGGCGCTACACCGCCACCCAGTACGCCCTGTTCAGCTCGTTCATGACCCTGCCCGGCAAGCTGCTGGGCGGCCCGTCGGGCTGGATCGTCGATACCGCCGGCTACGTTTTCTTCTTCGTCTACGCCTCGGCGCTGGGTATCCCGGCCATCCTGCTCATCCTCTGGCTGATGCGGCGACGCTACGTCGCCGCATCCACCGAAAGCCGGGATTGATCGAGTCTATCGACTCTGCTCGAAGCGGTCGGCGAAGATCCCGTCGATGAACCGCTCGAAGGCGCCCATGTCGGCGCGGCCGCCGGACTGGCGCACGTAGGGCTGGCCGCGCTGGTCGAACTCGACCGTGGTGGCCGGATCGCCGGCATCGATCACCGGCGACCCCGCTGCCATTGCATGCGTTGGCGTGGGCCCGCCGTTGTTGATCAGGGGGCCGAGCAGGGGATCGTCGCCGATCAGGTTGCCGCTGCCGGTGGGCAGGTCGTTGCCCGGGGCCTGGACCAGCGAGTAGTCGAGCGCGCTGGGGCCACCGCCGGCTACGAATTCCAGGTCCAGCGGGCTGCCGGCGACGGTATTGCCGGAAAAGATCGAGTTGTCGACGTCGATGCCGTCGCCGTAAGCAACCAGCAGGGCGCCGCCTGCCGCCGCTGTGCCCCCGAACCGACCGCTGGTGACCGGCGTCGTGCCGGTGGATTCGTTCTGGCTGACCGTAATGAAGTTGGCGGCCAGCCCGATCCCGTAAAGCCCGCCGATGTTGTCGGCCGAGTTGCCGCTGACGGTCGAGTTCAGCATCTGCGGCTGAACGGTGCCGGCCAGGATGATGCCGCCGCCCGCGACGGTGGCCTGGTTGTCGCTGATGGTCGAGTAGCCGATGTAGAAGTCACAACCGTCACTATAGACGCCGCCGGCGGCGCCGGCCGAGTTGCCGCTGATCAGGGTTTCGGTGATATTCGCCTCGCAGTTGGCGCCGAGTGCTGAAATGCCGCCGCCGTAGTTGGTGGCGGAATTGTTGATCACGGTGCTGTACTTGACCGTCGCGGTGCCGTCGTAGCTGACCACACCGGCGCCGATTTCGGCCGTATTGGCTTCAACGGCTGAATCGGAAACGATGACCACGCCATCCGGGAGCGCCAGAATGCCGCCGCCGGCGTCGGCCGTATTGCCGCTGACGGTACTGGAGATCACGCCGATCGTGCCCCCTGCAACAGGCACGCCGCGCTCATGGTCGCCCGTCACGACAGGTCCCATGAGCGCTGCCTGAAGGCCGCCGCCGTAGTAGCCGTAGTTGCCGTCGACAAGCGTCTCGACCACTGCGGCCAAGCCGCCGGCACTCAAAACTCCGCCCCCCTGGATAGCGACGTTGTCGGTCAGTTCGCCGCCGTAGGCGAGGTAAGCCTCGCCACCGTAAAGCGTGGCCATTCCGCCGCCGCCGCCGCTGTAACTGCCGCCACCGCCGCCGCGGAAGGAGCGGATAGAAACCGGGCCGGCCAGGTTGCCGGTGATCGTCGTGGCAATCGCCAGGCCCGAGCTGCCGCCGTACTTGACGGCCATGCCTCCGCCGTAGCGATAGGCCTGGTTGCCGGCAAGCGTGGAATCGTTCAGGTAGATCTCACCGGTGCCGTAGACCAGATATCCGCCGCCCTGCGGTGCTTCGCCGGTGGCGTAAACCACCGCGCCGTCACCGGCGCCGGCGAGGATGCCACCGCCGTCGTAGTAGGCAAGGTTGTTGTCGATGCCGGTCGTGGCCACATCGAGGCTCGAGCCGGATGTCACGAACAGCCCGCCGCCGGCGCCGGCTTCATTGCCGCTGATCGTCGACTGCGACAAGGTTGCCTGGCTGCTCTCGAACAGGGCAAGGCCGCCACCGAAAGTCGCCTCGTTTCCGGACAGGTTCAGCGAAGCCAGGTTGGCGTCGGCGCTGGCAAAGATGGCGATCGCGCCGCCGGCGTAGCTGGCGTAATTGTTGTTGAAGCTGGAGTCGCTGATGTCGAGACTCAAAGCCTCGAAGGCGAGCACCGCACCGCCGATCCCCGAGTTGTCGCCTCTGATCCCGCCGCCCGCCGCGTTGCCCACGAATTCGCAGTTGGTGATCGACAGGTTGGCCGAATCGGCGGACACCGCCCCCCCGCCGAAGGACGGAGCGCTGGTGACATTGCCCGAAACCACGCAGTCGCTCAGTGACAGGGATGCCCCGAAGGACGCGATCGCCGCCGCGCCGCCGTAGTTGGAGTAGCCATTGCTCAGGGTCAGGCCCGAGAGCGATAGCACCGCATCGGCGGTTCCGGCCCCGAAAATCGGGAAGGTCCCAGCGCCGTCGATGGTGAGTTGGTCGCTGCCCGGGCCGCTTACCGTGATCGCGCTGGAGGCCGCCAGCCCGTTGAGCCCGTCCTCGGTCAGGGTCAGGGTGCCGCTGAGCCCCGAGGTAAAAACGATTTCGTCCGCGCCGCTGCCGGCACTGCAGCCGGCGACCGCCGCATCGGTGTTGGCCGCTTCGAAGGCGTCACGCAGGGTGCACTGCCCGGCGACGGAACCGTCGGTCAGGGTGTCGACCGTGATGGTCGCGGCTTGGAGGTTGCCGGCCCCGAGGGCCAGGCTTACGGCTGCGGTCAGCGGTGCGACCGTCGGCTGGACCCGCTGTCGCAGGGCGTACTTGGTTGAATTCGGCATGATGTTTCCCTCTTCATTCTTTATGCCGGCAAGCGGCATGAGTCCCTAGATCCCGAGCTTAGTTTGCCAGAACCGCCCGGTCGCCAAAAGCCGGCGCGAGCGGGAAGTGCTCAGGGTTCGTGCACGGTGCCCAGCAGCACGGGGCGATTCGCCCCGGTAACCGGGCCGGTGGTCAGCCGGCGGCCCGCCAGGCGTTCACGCGCCAGCCAGGCAAAAAGGGTTGATTCGACGTCGTCGGCGGGCAGGCCCAGGCGGTCGCTGGGCGTGATCTCGATCTCGTCCAGCGCCGCCGCCAGGCGCCGGCACAGGTCGGCGTTGGCCGCACCGCCGCCGCAGACGATGCAGGTGTCGATGCCCACCGGGCGGGCTGTGCGGATCGCATCGGCGATGGTTTGGGCCGACAGTTCGGCCAGCGTCGCCTGAACATCGGCGGGGCGATCCTCGGCCCACTCCGGAAGGCGCGCGTCGAGCCAGGCGGGGGAAAAGTACTCGATGCCGGTGCTCTTCGGTGCCGGTCGGGCGAAGTATGGATCGGCCTTCAGCTTTGCCAGCCAGGCCTTGTCAACCTGTCCGCCGGCAGACCACCGGCCGCCCGCATCGTAGCGGCCGTCGCCGGCATTGCGTCGATACCAGAGGTCGAGAAAGCAGTTGGCCGGCCCGGTATCCAGGCCCGATAGCGGCTGTTCGGGCAGCAGCAGGGTGACGTTGGCAATGCCGCCCAGGTTGATTACGGCGCGGGCTTCGTCGTCACTTCGAAACAGGGCATCGTGCAGAAGCGGCGCCAGCGGCGCGCCCTGCCCGCCCGCCGCCAGGTCGGCGCGGCGAAAGTCGGCCACCGTGACAATGCCCGTTCGGTGGGCGATGCGGTGCGCATCGGCGACCTGGAGCGTGAACGGCGGATCGGCCTGCGGGTGGTGGATAACGGTCTGGCCGTGCGAGCCGATGGCCGTGATGTCCGACGGACTCAGGCCGGCCGCGGAGACCACCGCCAGGGCCGCCTCGGCGAATCGGTCACCGAGCCGGACGTCCAGCGCACCCAGCGCGGCCACGGGGAAGCCGTCGGGATTCGCTCTGACCTCGTCGAGCGTCTCGCGAAGCTCGCCTTCGAAGGGCAGAACGGCCTGGGCCAGCAGCCGGGGCGAATCGGCCCCGAAATCCACGACGACGGCGTCGATGCCGTCCATGCTGGTGCCGGAAATCAGCCCGATGTAGGGTTCGCCGGCCGCGCTGGCCATTCAGCAGCTGCCGCTGGCGTCCCGGCAGTCCTCGTCGCCGCTGCCGCCGGCCAGCAGGGCGCGCGGCGGCGCCAGGGCGTCGAGGCGGGCCAGCAGGCTGTCGCCGATTCGGCTGAACGCCGCCATGTGCTCGGCCGGCAGCGGATCGGCCGGGGGCAGGTCGACCGTGCGGGGGTTGCGATGCACGCCGTTGAGCAGGAACTCGTAGTGCAGGTGCGGGCCGGTCGCCAGGCCGGTGGCGCCTACGTGGCCGATGGTCTGGCCCTGTCGGACGCGGTCGCCCCGGCTGACGACCTTTCTCGACAGGTGGAGGTAGCGTGTGACGATGTTGTTGCCGTGTTTGATGAAGATGTAGTTGCCATTGGCGCGCGAATAGCCGGCCTCGACCACGCGGCCGTCGCCGGAGGCCCAAACGGGCGTTCCCGTCGCGGCGGCGTAGTCGGTGCCGTTGTGTGGCCGCACGCGCTTGGTGACCGGGTGCAGACGGCGCGGATTGAAGTTGGAGGAGACCCGCGCGAAGTTCAGCGGCGTGCGCAGGAAGGCCTTGCGCATGGGCCGGCCGTCCGGCGCGAAGTAGTCCGGGCCGTTGCCGGCATCGAAGCGGACCGCCTCGAAGGGTTCTCCGCGGTTGACGAAGCGCGCGGCCAGGATGTCGCCGTCGCGCAGAAACTCGCCCTCACGCCAGACCTCTTCATAAATGAGCGCAAAACGATCGCCGTCACGGATGTCCAGCGCGAAGTCGATGTCCCAGCCGAAGATGGTGGCCAGACGCATCACCATCGCATCCGACAGGCCGGCGGCGCGGGCGTCGTTGTAGAGCGAGCTGTTGATCGTGCCGGAAGTCTCCACGATGCGCCGTTCCAGGTGGCGCGGCTCGGTTCGGGTGGCCAGGCCGTCCTCGCCCCGCTCGACGAACAGCCAGGCTTCTTCGTCGAGTTCGGTGCGCAGTGCACGGAAGCCTTCTTCGGGATCAATATCGAAGGCGAATTCGTCGCCGGGGCGAATGCGCGCCAGGTCGCGCGCCTGCTCGGTGGTGGTCACGATCTCGTGCAGCAGGCCGGCGCTCAGGCCCAGCTCCCGGAAAACGCGTTCGAGGGTCTGTCCGGGCTGGATCTCGACGATCTGCCAGGAGGCCTCGATGTTCTCCTCGTCGCGGTCGGTCGATGCACCGAAAGCCGGAAGGCTACCGACCGAGGCGGTCAGCAGTTCGGGCGCCTCGGCGTCGGATTCCGGACCGGAGCGCTGCGGCAGGTCCAGCGGCTTGATGCTGGCCGCCGGCGAGCCCTGCGGTCCGCCGGGCACCATGGAAATCATGGCTCCGAGCGCGATCAGGCCGACCGCCGCGAGGCTCACGTGCGGGCGCGCGCGTAACGCGACCACGCAGCGCCGGCCGGCGGATTGAACCGCCGCCAGCGGCTTTTCGGCCCTTTGCCGGATCGAGCGAGACGAGCGTGATCGCCCGATAGTGGCCATGGATTTTCTGTTCATGCACGACGTTTAGAGCTGCAAACCCGTTAACATTACCGATTCGTGGCCGGGCAAGTCAACGACAACGTGCCCGAATGTGCAGGCAGGATCAGCATGGAAGACGCTTGAAAGTGACCGATATCAAAGAAATAATCCGCGGCGCGGCCGAAGTCATCCAGTTCGACGAGCTCGAAAAACGCCTCGCCGAGGGGCGCCCCCTGCGCATCAAGGTGGGCTTCGACCCGACCGCGCCGGACCTTCACCTGGGCCATACCGTGATCCTCAACGCCATGCGGCGTTTCCAGGATGCCGGCCATGAGGTGATTTTCCTGATCGGGGATTTCACCGGCATGATCGGCGATCCCACGGGCAAGAACGTCACCCGCAAACCGCTGACCGAAGACGATGTGCGGGCCAATGCCCAGACCTATCGCGAGCAGGTCTACCGCATTCTCGATCGCGATCGGACCGAGGTGCGTTTCAACTCCGAATGGTTCTCGCAGATGAGCGCCGCCGACATGATCCGCCTGGCCTCGCAGCACACCGTCGCGCGCATGCTCGAGCGTGACGACTTCGAGAAGCGCTACCGCTCGGGGCAGGCCATCGCCATCCACGAGTTCCTCTACCCGCTGGTCCAGGGGCAGGATTCCGTGGCCCTGAAAGCCGATGTCGAAATGGGCGGCACCGACCAGAAGTTCAACCTGCTCGTCGGCAGGCAACTGCAGCAGCAGGCCGGCCAGGCGGCGCAGATCATCATCACCTGGCCGCTACTCGAAGGCACCGACGGCGTGCAGAAGATGTCCAAGTCGCTCGACAACTACGTCGGCATCACCGATGCGCCCGATGAAATGTTCGGCAAGATCATGAGCATTTCCGACGACTTGATGTGGCGCTGGTTCGAACTGCTCAGCTTCCGTTCCATCGACGAGATCGAGGGCTTGCGCAAGGGCGTGGAGCAGGGCGGCAATCCGCGCGACGCCAAGTTCGCGTTGGCGATGGAGATCGTCGACCGCTTTCACGGTGCCGGTGCGGGCGAAAAGGCGCGCGATCAGTTCATCGCCCGCTTTCGCGGCGGTCAGATGCCCGAGAATATTCCCGAGAAGCAGCTCGCCGGCGGTGCCGATGGCATCGGCATCGCCGCGGCGCTGACTGCGAGCGAGCTGACCGCCTCGAACTCGGAGGCCTTTCGCATGATCAAGCAGGGCGCGGTCAAGATCGACGGCGAGAAAGTCACCGACCGGGATCGCCTGCTCCAGCCGGGCTTCGAGGGCGTGCTGCAGGTCGGCAAGCGGCGCTTCGCGCGCGTCACGGTGGCGGGCTGAAGCGCCAGCTACTGGCCGTAGCGCGGCCCCTTCTCCAGGAAGGCGCGTTCGGCTTCGCTGCTTTCGCGCCCCAGCGCGTCGTTGCGATGGGGGTAGCGTCCGAAGCGCTCGATGATGCTGGCGTGCTCGCGCGCGTGCTCGAGAAACCCCCTGGCCAGTTCGGCGTGGTCGGGATGGTCGTTGGCCAGCGCTTCGTATTGCCGTACCGATAGCACCTGGACCAGCGGGTCTTCGCTGTGCTGGAGCGGCATGTAGAAGAAGGCGCGCTCGGCCAGGCCCAGCTCGCGGTCGATGCCGGCATCGATCCCGGCGAGCGTGAGCGACAGCGCCTGGCCGTCGTGGGCAAAGGCCTCGGCCCGGCGACGAAAAATCACGCGCGGCGCCTGGTCCAGCGCAAGGATCAGGGCGAGTCGCCCGGCGGGCGACGGCAGCCAGTCCGTCAGGTGCCCGGAGGCCGCCTGCTGCATGACTGCTCGGAAGCGCTCGGCCACCGCCTCGTCGTCCGAGGCGCTCGGCTTGAACCACAGGCCCATGCGCTCGCCGATCCGGTCGGGGTCGCGCCGGGCGTCCCCGAACCAGAACGTGAGCAGGGATTGCGCCGATCTCGCGTCGTTCAACGCCGCCTCATCCTTGCCGTTCAGGCCGTGCTCTTGCGAAGGGTGCTAACCTTTCGGGCCCAGCAGCAGCCAGAGGATGAGGCCAAGCAGGGGCAGGAGCAGCAACAGCAGTATCCAAAGCACCTTGGCGCCCGTGCCCGCACTGCTCGAGGCGGTCTTCACGATGGCCCAGATGATGATGATCAGCCAGATGAGGCTTAACAGTCCGGTGACTTCGATTCCCATGTCGTGCTCCTTCGATATGTTGGATTGCGCCTTCGCAGTGACCAAGCATCGACGCTTCGCGCAGCGGCGTCAAGCTTTCGCGCAGCCTGTCCCACGCGCGGAGGCAGCTGGATGAAGGCGCGCCGTCCGGAGCGATTCCTGCTGCCGCGTTCGGGATCACGGGGCGGGCATTGGCGTCAGCGCCTGCGTTCGGATTTCCGGCTGGGCATCATCAGCCTGTTCGGGCTGTGTACGGTCCTCGGCATCATGCCCCTGGCCGTTTACCGCTACCTGGCCGGCGACTGGCAGACCGGTACCGGCGATGTGGCCCTGGTGAGTTTCATCGCCTTGCTGGTCGGCTATGCCTGGGCCAGCGGTCGTACCCGGCTCGTCGCGCGATTGCTCGCGCTGACGGTCACGATCGGCTACCTGGGGCTGGTGACCTTCGGCAGCATCAGCATCATGTGGGCCTTTCCGATTCTAGGCGCGGGCTTCCTCCTGGCCGACCGGGTGTTCGCATCGCTCAGTGCGCTGGGCACCCTGGCGCTGACGAGCATTTTTGCCGATCGCTTCGATTCCGCCGTGGACCTCTGGAGCTTCATTACGACCGGCATCCTGGTCAGTATCTTCGGGCTGATCTTCGCCACCCGCACTGAGATGCAGCAGCGCCGCCTGGCCGAGATCGCCAGCCGGGACCCACTGACCCGTGCGGGCAACCGCCGCGCCCTTCGGCATGCGCTCGACGAGGCCGCGGGGCTTCTGCAGCGGCGCGCCAGGCCGGTCAGCCTGATCCTGCTCGACCTGGATCATTTCAAGTCGATCAACGATGTCTATGGGCACGATGCCGGAGACCGGATCCTGGTCAACTTCGTGGAAATCGTGACCTCCCGGCTGCGCGATCGCGACGGCATCTTCCGGCTCGGCGGGGAAGAGTTCGTGGTGGTGCTGCCCGGCACGAGCGTGCTCGACGCCGAACGGGTCGCGCGCACGCTCCAACGAACCTTCGCAACCCAGCTCGAAGGCCCGGGTGGTGAGGTCACCGCCAGCATGGGCGTGGCCGAGCTCGACCGCGATGAGACGGTGCGGCAGTGGCTGTCGCGGGCCGATGAAGCCCTCTACCGCGCCAAGCAGGACGGACGCGACCGCATCGTGACGGCCGGTCTGGCCTGAAACTGCTATCTTTCCAGTGAACGAGGCTACCGGGAGCGAACATCCATGCGACATTTTCTGACCACCCTCGACTGGACGCGCGACGAGCTGCAGGCCCTGCTGGACCGTGCCAGGCTCTGGCGCGACGGCGAGTCGGGGCGCCCCCTGGCCGGCCGCTCCGTGGCGCTGCTGTTTCTCAACCCTTCGCTGCGCACGCGGGCCTCGTTCGAGGTGGGCGTCTACGAGCTCGGCGCGCACGCGGTGGTGCTCGAACCCGGCCGTGGCGCCTGGGGGATCGAGTTCGAGCCCGAAGTGGTCATGGACGGTGACGCCGAAGAGCACATCGCCGAGGTTGCCGGCGTGCTCTCGCGCTACTGCGATGCCATCGCCCTGCGCGCTTTTCCGCTCTTCAAGGACTGGGCCGAAGATCGCCAGGACAAGGTCATCCGTTCGCTCGCCCAATACGCGCAGGTGCCGGTGATCAACATGGAAACCATCGTCCACCCCTGCCAGGAACTGGCCCTGATGCGCACCGTGCAAGACCATATCGGCCAACCCGACGGCAAGAAATTCGTGCTGACCTGGACCTGGCACCCGCGCCCGCTCAATACCGCGGTGGCCAATTCGGCCTTGCTGATTGCCAGCAAGTTCGGCATGAACGTGGAGTTGCTCATACCCGACGAGGCCTACCGCCTCGACGAGCAGTTCATGGACGCCGCCGAGCGCCAGGCGAGCGAGTCGGGCGGGTCGCTGACAGTGTCCACCGACATCAAGAGCGCCTACACCGGCGCCGATTTCGTCTACGCCAAGAGCTGGGGCGCGCTGCCCTTCTACGGCCGACCGGAAGAAGAAGCGAAGCTGCGCGAGCCGTTTCGCCACTTCATCGTCGACGAGGCCAAGATGGCCATGACCGACAATGCCCGCTTCAGCCACTGCCTGCCGCTGCGGCGCAACATCAAGGCCACCGACGGCGTCATGGACGCCGACTATTGCGTCGCCCTCGACGAGGCGGAGAACCGCCTGCACGTGCAGAAGGCGCTGATGGCGGCGTTGATCGGGAATACCTGAGGGCGTTCGGCGTTCGGTTGCTCCTTTGTTCCCGCGCTTTGGGTTTCGGGGGCTTGGCTGGGGGTGGTGCCACCGGGCGCGGTGTTGGCCTCGACACGTCAAAGGCGTTTCGCCCGCCTGCTTCGCAGGCTGATGGCGAGTACCTTTTTTCCAAAGCGAAAAAAGGCACCAAAAATCGCTTTTC
>NZ_JBHJMR010000022.1:0-43432 GCF_042310355.1 Wenzhouxiangella indolica
AGCGCTTTTTCGTATCTTTTTTCGCTTTGGAAAAAAGGTACTCGCCGAAAGTGCCTGCGAAGCAGGCCGGGCGAAACCGCAGTTGACGTGTCGAGGCCCCCACAGCGCCCGGTGTCACCAACCTCACCCCAGCCCAGACACCCAAAGCCCCCCAAAACAACATCAAGCGTTCTTCGCAATCACCTTCAACGGCAGGATCTTCATCACCCACCCGATGGGCCGCCAGGGCCAGGGTGGTACGCAGGCGGTGGCCGGGGCGCGTTGGATGGCGCGGACCATGGCGCGGCTGCCAGTGGCCTCGTCGACCTCGAAGGGCATCTTGCCGGCGTCTTCGTTGAGTTCGGTGCGGATGAAACCCGGCAGCAGGGTGGTGACCTTGATCGGGGTGTTGATCAACTCGGCGCGGATGCCCTCGGCCAGGTGCGCCAGGCCGGCCTTGCTGGCGGCATAGGTGGTCATGTGGCCGGGCAGGCCGCGCACGGCGCTCATCGACGAGACCAGGACGAGGTGGCCGTGCTCCTGCTCGCGGAAGATCTCGACGGCGGCCTCGCACTGGGCCAGACCGGCGACCAGGTTGGTTTCGATGACCTTGCGGTTGTGCTCGAAGCGGCCGGTGCCGATGCGCCGGCCGTCGCCCACGCCGGCGTTGACGATGACGCGGTCGAGGCGGCCGAGGGTCTGGGCAAAGTCCTTGAAGACCTCGAAGACGCGGTCGTGGTCGTTGACGTCGAGGGCGCGCAGTTCGACGCGGATATCGTGTTTGCCGGTCAGCTCCTCGCGCAGTGCCTCGAGACGATCGCTGCGGCGCGCGCAAAGCGCCAGGTTGCAGCCGGCGGCGGCGAACTCGCGCGCCATGCCGCGTCCCAGCCCGGAGCTGGCGCCGGTAATCAGGATGTTGTCGCTCATGAAGTCATTATGAACCAGACTCGCGGGACAGGATCAGTTCGCCTCGTAGAGCACCCGGTCGCGGCCCGAGCGCTTGGCCCGCAACAGCATGGCGTCGGCCCGGTCGAAGGCGTGGGTAATCGACTCCCCGGGCTCGATCTCGACGATGCTGAAGGTGCCCGAAAGCCTCGCATCCAGCGCTGGAAGCCGGATGGCGTGCAGCGCCAGGCGCAGCGCTTCGGCGCGCTCGGCCGCGCGCTCGCCGGTGCACTCGCGCATCAGCACCATGAATTCATCGCCACCAAAACGGCCGAACAGGTCTTCGCGGCGCAATTGCCCACCGACCCGCTCGGCCACCCGTCGCAGGGCCTCGTCGCCGGCGAGGTGACCATGTTGATCGTTGATCTGCTTGAAGCGGTCGATGTCGAAGATCACCAGGGCGGCCGGGGCACCGCGACTGCGCAGGGTCTCGAGTTCCTCGCGTGAGCGCTCGAAGAAGTGGCGGCGGCTGGTCACGCCGGTCAGCTCATCGGCCTCGGTGATTTCACGCAGACGGCGATTCTGTTCGACCAGCGTGGGCACCGCCAGGCCGAACCAGGTGCTGGCGGCGATCACCGTGATGGCGAACTGGTAGACCATCGCCTGTCCATCGAGCCCCAGCAGGCCCACGCTCAAGGCAATCGCGGTGCTGAACAGGGCCAGGGAGACGGCCACGCGATAAGCCGACTCGGTGTAGGTGATCCACATCTGCGGGATGATCAGGAAGAACACGGCAAAAGCCAGCAGTTCATCGCGGCCGAACAGCGCGGTGAAGACCATGATCAGCGCGAGCAGGGAAAGCAGGGTTACCAGCTTGAGCAGCCACGGCCCGAGGGCGGACCGGGCCACCGGCAGGACAATGACCGGAAACCGACGCTGGCCGGCTTCGCGTCCGGCGCCCAGCACTCCGGCGAATAGTGGCGTGAGCGCGACGGCCGCCGCCATGTCGCCGATCCACCAAGGCAGCCAAAGGCCGATGCTGTCGGAACGCTCGAGCGAACCGCCCAGGATCAGGGCCTCGACCCCGAGCCCGGCCGCCAGGAGCGCCGCGGCCGACGCCACAAGGAGGAAAGCGATCACGAAAGCCGGCAGGGAAGGGCCCGGTCGGCGGCGTCCCAGCCATCTCAGAACAAGCGCACCTGCGCCGAAGGCAGCACCATGCGCGAGCCCGAACAGCAGGCCGCCGAGCAGGATCTCCGACGCGCCCTGGTTCAAGTCGTAAAGCGAGGCGGCCCAGAACGTCACGATCACGGCGGCGGGCAGCACGGCGAAGGCCGCGGGCAGGCCGAGCACCAGGAAGGCAGCCAGGGTCAGGCCGGCCGGGGGAAACCAGATGCTGGCGTGCGGGGCATACTCCATGACGGCCGAAACACGCCACAACAGGATCCACGCCAAGGTCAGGGCAAGCATTCGGGCGAATGAGATCAGCAGGGACTTTCCCGCCCGAGGCTGCTGCCGAAACATGGAACCCCCTTTTTCCCGTTTTCGGGCGATGGCCACCGCGCCCGACGAACTGACTGATCGTCCATGGCTAAGTCATGTTAACCCGGCTGATGACGCCTTGGCGGAATTGATTGCAACAGGGCGGGGGCTTTTCTATGCTGCCCCTACACGAAAGGAGGCTGCATGGAGATCGAAACGTACCTGCGAACGATGGTCAAGCACAACGCGTCGGACCTGTTCTTCAGTGCCGGAACGCCCGCGGGCATCAAGATCCAGGGCGAGACGCGCCGCCTGGGCCAGGAGAAACTGTCTTCCCAGGACGTTCGGAAGCTGGCCTATTCATTGCTCAACGACAAGCAGATCGCCACCTTCGAAGCCGAAATGGAGCTCAACCTGGCGATCGCGCTCGACTCGCTGGGCCGATTCCGGGTCAATCTCTTTCGCCAGCGCGGGTCGGTGGCGATGGTGATCCGCTACATCAAGAGCGAGATTCCATCCATCGAGGAGCTGAACCTGCCGCCGATTCTCAAGGACCTGATCATGGAGCCGCGCGGGCTGATCCTGGTCGTGGGCGCGACCGGATCGGGCAAGTCGACCACGCTGGCCTCGATGATCGATCATCGCAACGAGCACAAGGCCGGCCATATCCTCACCATCGAAGAACCGATCGAGTTCCTGCACCAGCACAAAAAGTCGATCGTCGACCAGCGCGAACTGGGCCTGGACACGCTCAGCTACACCAATGCGCTCAAGAACGCCATGCGCGAGGCGCCCGACGTGATCCTGATCGGCGAGATCCGCGACCGCGAGACGATGAAGCACGCCATCAGCTACGCCGAAACCGGGCATCTTTGCCTGTCGACCCTGCACGCCAATAACGCCAACCAGACCCTGGACCGCATCATCAACTTCTTTCCGGAATCGGCCCACCACCAGTTGTTCATCGACCTGTCAGAGCACCTGCGCGCGATCATCAGCCAGCGCCTCGTGCCCACGACCGACGGCGCACGGGTTCCGGCGGTGGAGGTGCTCATCCGCACACCCTACGTGGCCGACCTGATTCTCAAGAACGACATCGACAGCATCAAGGAAGCGATGAAGGAGGGCGGGCAAGCCGGCATGCAGACCTTCGACCAGGCACTCCTGCGGCTCTACAAGGACGGCCGGATCACGGAGGAACAAGCGCTCGAGCATGCCGACTCGCGCAACGATCTCGGGCTGGCCATTCGCACCTCGCGCAGCCGCAGCGCAGACGATGCGCCGGAAGGGCTGAGCATTGACCGATTCGACTGATCGAAACGGCGCGCCGGACAAGACGGAGCAGGTCGGCAGCGCGCGACTGATCGACGCCCATGCCGGCACCCGGCGAGCGCGCCGCAAGTTCCTGCGCTACGCGGAGTTCCGCTACCGCCAGTTCATCAACGACCCGCAGCAGAATCCGCACGGAGTGGCCTGCATCTATTTCAACAACTGGCGCGAGTGTCGCGACCATTTCGGCTTCGGCGGGCTGGAGACGGTCAACGGCCTGATCGAGAAACGCGCGCTGGAGACGCTGGCCGACCACGATATCTTCCTGCGCCTGGCCGACAGCAGCCTGGTCGGCGTCCTCTGGCCCGGCGAAGGCGAGCGCGACATCGAGCGCTGGGCCGCCGACATGCTCGAAAAGCTCAACGAATCGGAGTATCCCGTCGGGTCGCGCTGGCTCACCGCCTCGTTCAGTATCGGGATGTGCTGGTTCGACCGGCGCGTGCGCGGCGCCGAGGAGGCTCTGCTCGACGCCATGCACCTGGCCGAGCAGCTGGCCGAGCAGGGCAAGAACCAGTTCCGGCTGTTCCGGCCCGTGCAAGCGCCGCGCGAGGAACTGGGCAGCGAAGAACAGCTGGCCCGGCAGCTCGGGCGCTCGCTGCATTCCAACCGCCTGCGCATGGTATTCCAGCCGCTGCTGGCGGCCTCGCCGGAGGGCGGTCGCTACTACCAGGCCTGGGCACGCCTGATCAGCGATTCCGGCAAGCTGATTCCCGCCCGGCATTTCCTGGCGGTGGCCCGCCGCCACGAACTGATCGGCGCGCTGCAACGCTGGACCCTCAGGCGCAGCGTGCACTACCTGGCCACGACCCACGGCAACCCCTCGGCGGTGCGCCTGTTCGTCAACGTCTCGCCGGAGGCCTTCTCGGAACAGCTACTCGAGTGGCTGGTTCGGATCCGGCAACGCCATCCCGAAGTCGGGCCGCGCCTGATCGCCGAGTTCGAACTGTTCGACCTGGAGCACCGCTCCGGCGAAACGCACCAGTCGATGCGGCACCTGCGCAAGCTGGGCTTTCGCATCGGCATCAGCGGCATCGGGGAGAAACACCTGGGCCACCGGATTCTCGACGAGGCGCCGATCGACTACCTGCGCATGGCCCCGGACTTCGCCGACGGCCTGCACGAGCGCGCCGGACTGGCCGGCGAGTTCATGGCCTTCATCAGCCAGGCGCACCACAACGAACGCGCCGTGATCATGCCCGAGGTCGCGCGCGAGGACCAGGTCATCGAGTTCTGGCAGGCCGGCGTCGACTTCATCCAGGGCGACTACATCGAGCAGCCGCAGACGTCGCCCGAAGCTGCCGGGTGAAGGCGTGGATGACAAATACGGGGTAAAGTGGTGGAGCCGAGGGGAATCGAACCCCTGACCTCAGCAATGCGAATGCTGCGCTCTCCCAACTGAGCTACGGCCCCACGGAATCAAGCTGGGCGCGTATTTTACCCAACTTCGCGGCGAAAAGTCACGAAGCAACCAAATGGGCGACCGCGAGTCCAATTTGATGAAGCCCCAGCAACGGAATCATGACTTGACGCCCACGCCTTACCTGCACGCCTCGGACCTGCACGGCCTTGCCCGGCTGGCCATCGACGGCGTGGCCGGAACCAGCGAGCTGGTCGAGCAGCTGCACGGAACGATCGCCCGGGTCGCCATGCCCCTGGGGCCGCCGGTGGTCGCCGGCACGCGCGGCATCACCGGCCTGGTCTATCGTTCGCTGCGCGCGGTCAACGGCGCCGTCGGCACCTCGATCAACGCGGTGGCCGGCCCGCTCGTGGCGCGAATGCCGCCGCCGTCGATCTCCCCGGGGCGCGAACACTGGCTGGCGATCGTCAACGGGGTGCTCGGGGATCACCTCGCCGACACCGAGAATCCGCTGGCCATCCCCATGACGTTTCGATACGGCGGCGACGCGCTGGTCCTGGAACCGACGGCCCTGGCGGATCGTATCGCCTCACCCTCGGGCAAGCTGCTGATCGCCGCCCACGGCCTGTGCATGAACGATCTGCACTGGGGCGGGGCAGAAGGCATTCCCGAGCGGCTCGGCCGGGCGCTGGGCTATACACCGCTCTACCTGCACTACAACTCCGGGCGGGCCATCGCGGACAACGGCCTGGAACTGGCGCAGCGCATCGAAACCCTGGTCGAGCAGTGGCCGGTGCCGGTCACCGACATCGTGATCATCGGCCACAGCATGGGCGGGCTGGTGGCTCGCTGCGCGCTTGACACGGGCATTTCGACCCAGCAGGCGTGGGCGGCGTCGGTGTCGCGCATCGCCTACCTCGGTACGCCGCATCACGGCGCGCCGATGGAACGGGTGGGCCATCGCTTCGAATCCCTGCTGGGCATGAGCCCCTACAGCGCGCCGTTCACGCGCCTGGGCGGGATGCGCAGCGCGGGCATTATCGACCTGCGCCACGGCCGCCTGCCCGCGTCGGAGGCCGAGGTGGATGAATTCGCCATTGCCGCGACCGCGCGAACCCGGGCCGGCCGCCTGCTCGGCGGGATGCTCGGCGACGAACTGGTGCCGGTCGACAGCGCCCTGGGCCGGCATCCCGACCCGCAGCGCGCGCTGCCCTTTCCCGACGAGCGCTGCCTGGTCGTGGCCGACGCCGGACACCTCGGCCTGCTCCATCACCCAGAAGTCTATCGCTGCCTGCGACGCTGGTTACGCTGAGTCAGTTCCCGACCCGACGCCGGATCGGCGGCCGGGTCCTTTCCCGAGCGCGCCCAAGCGGCGCATCAGGTCCCGCAGAAGGTTTCGAGCACTCGCTCGCCGGGTTCCGGCGGC
Organism: Wenzhouxiangella indolica; assembly: GCF_042310355.1. NCBI lineage: Bacteria > Pseudomonadati > Pseudomonadota > Gammaproteobacteria > Chromatiales > Wenzhouxiangellaceae > Wenzhouxiangella > Wenzhouxiangella indolica. Next base: position 6,459 of record NZ_JBHJMR010000022.1, read on the forward strand.
CGGGCGTATTCGGCGTTTTCGGGCTGGTCGTCGAACGGTCGCGACAGCACGTCCAATAGCTTGTGCATCGGCTCGAAATCGAGGCGTTCGACGGCCGCGTCGGCCGCGCGCTGGGCCAGGTGATTGCGCAGGATGAAAGCCGGGTTGATGCGCTGCATTGCGGCGCGGCGTTCGGCGTCTTCGCACCCCTGCGCGCGCAGTCGCTCGCGCCAGGTCACCGCCCAGGCGTCGAAGCGCTCGGGCGCGTCGAACAACGCGCGTACCGGTCCATCCTCGCGGTCGTGATCCACCGGCAGGTCGCCGAGGCGGCGAAAGGTCAGGGTCATGTCGGCCGAGGCGTCCTGCATCCGACCGAGCAGGTCGAAGGCCAGGTCGACGTCGCCCTCGCGCGCGTCCTCGATGCCGATCTTGGCGCAGAGATTGCGGTGAAAGCGCGACTCGAAGCGGTCCGGGAAGCGCTCGAGGGCGGCGTTGAGCTTTTGCAGTGCGGCCTCGGAACTTGCGTCGATCAGCGGCAGCAGGCATTCGCCCAGCCGCGCGAGGTTCCAGTGCGCGACCGCCGGCTGCTGATTCCAGGCGTAGCGGCCGCCGCGATCGATCGAGCTGTAGACGGTTTGCGCGTGAAAGGCGTCGATGAAGCCGAAGGGCCCGTAGTCGATGGTCTCGCCGACGATCGAGGTGTTGTCGGTGTTCATCACGCCGTGGATGAAGCCGACCGGCATCCAGTCGGCGACCAGGTCGGCCGTGCGATCGATGACGCGTTCGAACAGGGCCAGGTAGGGCGCGTCGTGTTCGGCCAGGTCGGGGTCGTGTCGTTCGATCACGTAGTCGGCCAGGATGCGCACGGCATCGGGGTCGCCGTTGCGCGCGAAATACTCGAAGGTGCCCACGCGGACATGGCTTTCGGCCACGCGGCAGAGAATCCCCCCGGGTTCGGGCCCACCCTGACGCAGCACCCGCTCGCCGGTGGCCACGGCCGCGAGCGCGCGGGTCGTGCGGATGCCGAGGGCGGCCATCGCCTCGCTTGCGAGATACTCTCGAACCACCGGACCGATCGAGGCGCGCCCGTCACCGCCGCGCGAAAAGCGGGTCGGACCCGAGCCCTTCAGCTGCAGGTCGCGACGCCGGCCGCGGCGGTCGATGATTTCTCCGAGCAGCAGCGCCCGGCCGTCGCCGAGCCGCGGCACCCAGTTGCCGAACTGATGCCCGGCGTAGGCCATGGCCACCGGCTCGGAACCGGGCGCGAGCCGGTTGCCGGCCAGCATCTCGACGCCGGCCGGCGAGGCCAGGGCGGCGGCATCCAGGCCGAGTTCCCCGGCCAGGGCTTCGTTGACGAGGATCAGCCCCGGATCTTCCACCGGGCGGGGCTCGATGCGCTCGCCGAAAGCCTCGGGCAGGCGGGCGTAGCTGTTGTCGAATTCGAGGCCCGCGAAGGGTGCGGCCGGCGACATCAGCGCACCGTGTGCCACTCGGTCTGCCGGCCGGCCAGGTAGATCACCCGCTCGCCGTCGAACACGGCGGTCTGCTCGAGCTTGATGTTGACGGGCTGGTCGTCCCACTCCGGCACCGGGGTCTTGATGCTGCCCTCGATGGCGTAGGCGGTGTTGGCGTGCAGCGGCCAGTCGCCCGTGTGCTCGACCTCGGCGGGCAGATCCCACATGCCGATGGTCGGCCCCGGCCCGTGGCCGAAGAAGCCGATCGGGTGGGTGTAGATATTGAACGACCAGGCTTCGTCGGCCATGGCGTCCTGGGCGGCGGCGAGAATCTCGTTGCCGCTGCGGCCGGTGACGAATTCGTCCGTCAGGCGATCCTGCCAGCGATTACCCTCGGCCAGGGCGTCGACCAGTCCCGCGGGCACGTCCGTCTCGCCGGCGCGCAGCACGTAGCCCATCTCCTGGGTGTCGGTGCAGAGCTTGAGGTAGCAGATGCCGACGTCGGTGTGCAGCACATCACCCGGCTGAATGGTGCCGGCCGTCCCGCAGAAGGGCGTGTCCTCGCCGCATTCCCCGCCGGGGCGCTGGATATTGACGTAGGGCATGAACCAGGGATCGAGCCCCAGGCTTTCGAATCGCTGCCGGATGAACCAGGCGACATCGTCGGTCGAGGTCACCCCGGGCGTGATGACCCGGCCGGAGAAGGCCTCGGCGATCACGCCGCGGGCGATCGACACCGCGTGCGCGTAGGCGGCCAGCTCGCGCTCGCTGCGCGTTTCCAGCCAGCGCACGACCAGTTCCTCGGCCGGCTCGAGCCGCTGCTCGAATTCCTCGGGCAGGGCGGCGGTCAACTTGCCATGCAGGCCGTGGGTCAGGCCGTCGGCTTCCGGCCAGGTGTCGGAAACGTTGATGCCGATGCGCTCGGGATCACGCTCGACGATCAGCTCGGCCAGCGCCGCCCACTGCGCGTCGAGCGAGCCGCCTTCCCAGGCGGATTCGTAGGGCTCGCCCAGCGGGTAGCGATTGACGGTGAGTCGATCCACGCTGCCGTCGTCCTGGCGATGGAAGACCAGCATGGTGGTGCGCCGCGCGGCAAAGCTGGGCTGCGGCACCAGGGTGAAATAGACCGGGTCCTCGGCGTATTCGCGGTTGAGCACCAGCCACATGTCGAGACCGGACTCTTCCATCAAGCGCGGCAGCAGGTTCTCGAGACGGTCGGTGAGCATGGCGTTTTCCGGCTCGATCCGCTCGCGCTCGGACAGCACCGCCCGGTCCGCGGACTCGATCACGCGGCCCTGTTCGGCCGCCGACGCCTCGGTGACGAGCAGCAGGTTCACGAGCAGAACGGCCGGCACCAGGGCCCGCAGGAGTATCGTCATACCTGTCATTGTTCCTCCTCTTCTTCGGTCGGGATGCCGGCCCGGCTCAGTCGTCCTTGCCGACCCAGTCGCCATCGTTGTTCTTTTCGTAAGACGCCTTGACCGCAGACCAGGCCACGCGGTGAGCCGTGGCTTCGCGATCGGGCTCGTCGCCGTACTCCGCCCAGGCCGAGTTGAAGGCCTTGCGATAGATTGTCTGCGCGGCCGCGGGAAGCGTTTCGGTGACCTGTGACGGCAGATCGGCGTTTCGGTCGTAGGGCACGCTTACTTGAAGTGCGACTTGAAGTAATTGAACGAGTTCTGCAGCGCATCCCAGGTGTGCTCGGCTTCGCGCTTGAGCTTGCTCCACTGCAGTTCGCTGGCGGCCCGGGCCTCGTCGAGCTTGTTGGCCAGGTCCTTGCGCCTGCCTTTCATTTCCGCCAGGCGCTCGCGATATTCCTCGCGTGCCTTGGAACCGACTTCCTCGGCGCGGTCGTCGAGTTCGTCGATCTTTGCGTCCAGCTCGTCCAGTCGGGACTTGAGTCGCTCGATGAATGCCTTTCTGTCTTCGCTGCTCATGATGAACCTCCTTTGATGCCGACCGAGTGGCCAGAGCCAGAGTGTACGCCAGGTGTCCGGGGCTTGGAACAATCGCCGGACCGGCGTCGGTCAGGCCAGCCAGGCAAACAGGCCCAGCAGTCCCCAGACGGCAATCAGGGCAAGCATTCGACGCGTGGTCAGGCGGGATTCGTTGTCGTGAATCAGCATGGTGGAAACCTCTTGCTCAATGTCGGGAATATAAGTTGCTTTTCGCAACTGAAAATAGCCTAGCGCTATTGGTTGCAAATTGCAACTCAAAACGGCAAACTGGATCCATGAGCAAAACCAACCCCTGCCACGGCAACTGCCCGATCGCCCGCGTGACCGCCCTGCTGGGTGACGGCTGGAGCCTGATGATCATCCGCGAGGCCTTTCTCGGCAGCCGCAAGTTCAACGAGTTCGAGCGCCGGCTGGGCATCGCGCGCAATATCCTCTCCGACCGCCTGCGCAAGCTGGTCGAGGCCGGGCTGCTGGCGCGAAAGGCCTCGCAGACCGACCGGCGCGTGGTCGAGTACCGGCTGACGAGCTCCGGGCGCGCGCTGTTTCCGGTGCTGATCGCGCTGACGCAGTGGTCCGAGCAGCACCTCGGCGATTGCGCCCACTCGGTCCGCTACGTCGAGCGCGCCACCGGCGAGGAAATCCAGTCGATCCGGGTGCTCAGCGCCGACGGGCGTGAACTCGACGCCAACGAACTGGCCATGCTGCCGGGTCCGGACGCCGATGCGGCCCTGAAAGCCCGGCTGGTCGCCGCCATCGAGCAGGCCGGAAGCGATGCGGCCCAAGCGGCGTCGTGAAACGCGTCGGCGTCGACCCGGACGGGCGGGCTGAGCTTGGCCTCGTCGCCCCGAAGGCGGGCCCGATGGCGTTGGGCAATCGCCCTGCTTTCCATCTCGGTCTTGCTGCTGGTGTTCTGGCCCCGGCTTCCTGAGCACCGCCACGCGGAGCCGTCGCGGGCCCTGCCCGCCGAGGCCGCGCGCGAGACGCGGCTGGGCCGTTCGCTGGCCGAGCAGATCGGCGACCATCCCAACGAAAGCGGCATCCACCCCCTGTACGACCCGCTCGACGCCTTTGCCGCACGCTACCTGCTCACGCAGGCGGCCGAGCGTGCACTGGACGTGCAGTACTACATCTGGGGCGACGACCTGACCGGCACCCTGATGCTGAACGCCCTGCTCGAGGCCGCCGATCGCGGCGTGCGGGTGCGACTGCTGCTCGACGACAACGGCATCGAAGGCCTGGACCAACGGCTCGTGGCCCTGGCCCGGCACACGCGCATCGACATCCGCCTGTTCAATCCCTTCGCGCAGCGCCGGCCGCGCTGGATCAACTACCTCACCGACTTCCGGCGCATCAACCGGCGCATGCACAACAAGTCCCTCACCGCCGACAACCGGGCCACCATCGTGGGCGGGCGCAACATCGCCGACGAGTACTTCGCGGCCGGCGACGGGCTGCTGTTCGCTGATGTCGACGTCCTCGCCGTCGGCCAGGTGGTGGGTGAAGTCTCGGAGGATTTCGACCGCTACTGGAACAGCGAATCGGCCTGGCCGATCGAAGCCCTGGTCGAGCCGAGCACCGGCGATGCGGTCGACGGGCTGCGCCGCGAAGCCGCGCGCGTCGAGGACGACGAGCGGGCGGTTGCCTACCTCGACAACTTCGAGCACTCGCGCTTTGTCGACCGATTTCTCGACGGCCGGCTCGGGATGATCTGGGGCCATGCGGAACTGCTCAGCGACGACCCGCACAAGATCCTCGACAAGCCCGGCCCGAAGGGCCTGCTCAGCGAACAGCTGCGCGAGACGATCGGCCTGCCCAAAGTACGCATGTACGTGGTCTCGCCCTACTTCGTGCCCACGCGCACCGGCGCAAAGCTGTTCACGGAACTGGCCGAAAGCGGTGTCGAAGTCGTGGTGCTGACCAACTCGCTGGAGGCCACCGACGTCGCCGCGGTGCATTCCGGCTATACCCGCTATCGAAAACGCCTGCTGAAAGCGGGCGTGAAACTGTACGAAATGCAGCGTTTCTCCGGCCAGGAAAGAATGCGCGGCAAGGGGCCCCTGGGCAGCTCGGGTTCGAGCCTGCACGCAAAGACCTTCGCCGTCGACGGCGAGCGGGTGTTCGTCGGTTCGTTCAATTTCGACCCGCGCTCGGCGCGGCTCAATACCGAGATGGGCCTGGTGATCGACAGCCCGGAACTGGCCGCCGAGCTGGAGGAAACCTTCGCCGTGGACGTGCCCGAGCGCGCCTACTCGGTGCACCTGGACGACCGCGGCGGGCTTTACTGGATCGAGCGCAGCGAGTCGGGCACGGTTCGCCACGAACACGAACCGCACACCAGCGTGTGGAAACGCGCGTGGGTGGCGATACTGGCCAGGCTGCCGATCACCTGGCTCCTCTGAGCGTTTTCCGGTTCTAGCCTTTTCTATGTAACTGGTAGGCGCCGAGGGTGAGGTCGGATTCACGGATGCCCAGGCGTTCGAGTCTTTCGGTGCTCAGAACCGGCGCCGACACGGGCGGCAGGTAGAGCGTCGAGACCTGGTTCAAGCGCGCTTCGTGCAGGCGCTCGAGCGGCACCCGCGCCATGCGGGGCTCGTCGAGCGGAAACACCGCCGCTTCGTAGATCGTGACCGGATGGTCGGCCGGGTAGTCGTCCGCCAGCACTTCGGCCAGCACCCGCAGCCAGTTCGGATCATGCTCGAAGGCGTCGCGGCCGAGGTCGCCGAGGGTGATCGGCTGCCAAAGGATCAGTGCGGCGGTGGGATCGAAGCGGCGGGCGTGGAGCAGGAAATCGGTGGCCTCGAAGCTCTGACAGCCGTGCAGCGCCGGGTCGAGCCCCAGGTCGGCAAACAGGCAGTCCTCGGCCGAGATGCCGGGGTACATGACGGCGCGGTGCCCGGCGGCGCGTGCGCGCCGGATCGCCTCGTGCGCGGGCCAGACGAAAACGCCGGGGTGGCCGTAGAAGGCGGCGCAGACATGCCGGCCGTCCTCGAGCGGCGCGAGGATACGCTGCACCATTTCGGCATAACTGTCGTCGCGCTGCCGGCCGACGGCGTAGCTGTCCTGCAAGGACTCGACGGACGAACTGATTTCGCGCAGGCGCTCGAGCGTCAAGCTATCGACGACCGTAAAAACACGGTCGGCGGCGGCGATGACGTGCTGCGTTTCGCGGGTGAGATGGCCGCCCGGGCGGATGCCGGTGCCGACAACGCTCAGGCGGCCGCCCCTGTTCGTCAAAGGATCACGAATTGCAGGGTGTTGTCGTCCACGCCGGTTTCCTCGGCGATCTTCTTCTTGTCGCCGCTGAGGATCAGTTCCTGGTGCGCCGCCGGGACGGCGAACTCATCCATGACGCCCTTCGGGTCGCTCTTGAACCGCTCTCTCGTTTCGGGGTTCTCGGCGAGCGTGGAAAGCAACTTGCGTGTGCTGTCGGACATGGTTTCATTCCCTGTGGTTGAAAAAACGAAATGGACCGGCGAGCAGGTCAGCTCGCCGGGTCTAGCCAATCGGGCGCGGCAAGACTGAAACAGCGCTGCAGCATGTCCTCGGCGGACTGCAACGCGCCTTCGCTCCAACCCTGCGCGGTGCTGTAGCTTTCGCCGCAGATGTGCAGGGAAACGCCGGGCACCGGTGCGCACATCGCGGCGGCCTGTTCCCAGCTCTTCCAGCCGGGCAGCCAGGCATGCCAGCCGCCGCCGTAGGGCCACGGGCTCCAGTCAATGAACCGTCCGCTCGTCGGCCTGGGCACGTCGACTCCGTGCATTTCCGAAAGCTCGCGGCGGATCTCGGTCAGTGCGACGTCGCCGAGATCGCTCTCGAGCTGGAAGCCCCGGCCGCTGTCGGGGGCCAGCGCGCGCCAGAAGCTGACCGCATCGGTATCGGCGTAGCTGGCCAGCATCAGCGCCTGGCCCGATCCCTTGTCGACGCCTATGTAATAGCACTGGCGCATGGGCAGGTCGGTGTGGGAGACGCCATAGGTCCCGTCGGCAATCTTTCCGGGCCCATCGGGCACGTCGCGCCACCAGGGCTTGTCGAAGGTCAGGAAAATCTTGCACGCCGGCACGCCCTCGACGGCCCTGGCCTGCAAAGCCAGCTCACCCCCGCGCAGCGCGGGACTGGCTTCGATCACCCGGGTGAGCGGCAGCCTGGGGATCGCCAGGATGACCCGACCGGACTCGAATTCCCGGTCGCGGCCGTCGGCATGCACGACCAGACGCAGCCGGTCGCCCGCGGTCTCGATACGGCGAAGCACATGGCGTCGATGGATCGCGGCACCGCTTTTCTCAACGGCTTCGGCCAGGGCTTCGGGCAGGCCCTGGTAGCCGTGGGTGAGCCGATACCACTTGCCGCTTTGCTCGACCACGATCGAGACCATGGCATCGAAGGCATTCCAGTTCGACAGCATTTCGTAGGTGCTGATCATGCCGCGCAGGGCCAGCCAGGCCTCGTGGCTGATCACCCGCGAGAGCAGGTTCCAGAAGCCCCAGCGCCACAGCGGCCGGCCGTCGAACTCATGCCGCTTGAGGTAGCCGAGCGTCTCCTCCCGCGAGCCGTCCGGGTTCTGCGGCCAGAGATTCTTGATCTCCGGCGCGATCCGGGTGCAGGCCAGGTCCAGCAGCTGGTAGTAGCTCAGGCCCTGCTCGTCGGGCGCCAGGTTGAAGGGCTGGATCTTCGGGTCGGCAAACTGCGCAACCTTGAATCGCGTAGCGCGCAGCCAGGCGAAATCGGGCCGGGGCTCGACGGTTTCCTTCGGCAGGTCCAGGACCCGGCTGCACAGGCCGTAGACCAAGGGCTGCTGGTCGTTGAAGAACATGCCGCCCAGCTCGGCTGGCAGCGTGCTGTCGGGCTGCATCTTCAGCGACCACAGTCGCCCGCCGATGCGGTCGGTGGCCTCGAGCACGGTCAGGCTGGCCGGATCGTGACCGGCCTCGATCAGCCGCCAGGCCGAATACAGACCGGAAATACCGGCGCCGATGATGGTGATTTTTTCGTTGGTCATGCCTCGTGCCTGAGCGGGGCGCGGGAGGGGCCGTGCCGAAACGGCGTGGCCTTGTCGGGATCGAAGGGCACGGCGCGATTGCGCCCGGCCTGCTTGGCCTGGTAGAGCGCCTGGTCGGCCATGCGCAGGATGTCACTGACCGCGCATTTGGGCGAAATGCTCGAGACCACGCCGATGCTGGTGGTCACGTGCATGTCCGCGCCTTCGAACAGGAAGGGACGTTCGGACACCGTCTCGATGATCCGGCGAGCGACCTGCAGGCCGGACCGCTCATTCTGATCGGAAAGCACGATGACGAACTCGTCGCCGCCGAGACGGCAGATCACGTCGCCCTCGCGCAGGACGAGCTGGCAACGCCGCACCAGTTCGCGCAGCACCATGTCGCCGGCGGCGTGACCGTACTCGTCGTTGGTTTCCTTGAAGTTGTCGAGATCCAGAATCAGAACCGCCCGGTCGAAGGAATCGCCCGAAGCGCCCGGCATCACGTTGTCGAGATAGGTCTGCAGGAAGCGTCGATTGTAGGCGTCGGTGAGCGGATCGAGGTTGGCCAGCCTGGCGGCCTTGTGTTGCTCCTCGATCGCACGGGCGTGACGTCGGTAGAGCTGGCGAACGCGCCAGGTCAGGCCCAGCGCCAGGATACTGCCTTCGACCACTGCGCCGAAGTAGATCAGGTACTCGAGAACGTCGGTCCTGGGCACGACATCCAGTGACATGAAAACGCGCGAGAAGCCGCTGATGATAAAAACAGCCCAGGCGGCGAGGAAGATATAGCCCTCGGTCGCGCCGCGACGGCCGGCGACGAAGGCGCCCCACAGCAGCAGGATCTGGGTGAGCAGTTGAAGCGGCTGCAGCGCGGTAAGGCCGGCCAGGAGATAGGGTTCCGGAACCAGCGTCAGCGCAAGGAACACCGCACAGAGCAGGCCCAGCACGACCTGGATCACCCGCGTCAGACGCGGCGCGTGGCGCTGCGGGTTGACGAAAGCCAGGAAGAACAGGCCGATCGTGATCAGGGTCGCGGTCGAAAACAGGATGTGCAGGCGCGTGACGTGCTGCAGCAGGGCATCGGGCAACAGGTAGGTCTGGATCAGTCCGGAATCGATACCCAGCAGCAGCAGCAGGCTGATCATCGCCATTACGTAGAACAGGTGGCCGCGCTGGCGCAGGTTCAGGTAGAGGACGAAGTTGTGGAATACCAGGGCGATCAAAGCGCCGAAGAGCAGGCCGAAGACAAGGAAGTTCGTCTGTTTCGAGACGACGAAGGATCCGCGGTCCTCGATCCATAGCTCCAGGGGCTGGAGACTGCCCTGGAAGGTTTCAACGCGCACAAGCAGCGTCTGGGTCTGTCCCGGCGGCACCTGAAAGTCGACAGCGAACTGGCGGCCAACGGTTTGCGCCGTCACCGCCCGGTCGAAGGCCGCCGCGTGCTGCGCCAGTTCACCGCCGTGGCCGGGCACGAAGACATCGAGGTCCTCGAAGAATCTTCGGGCGATGCGAAACACGAACTGCCCCTCGGAATCACGGGGGGCAGCCACGCGCAGCTTGAGCCACAGCGGCGGCGCGTTGCGCTCGAGTTCGTCCGAATAGGGTTCGAAGCCGGCGTCGCTGCGAATCAGCGCCTCCGGATCCAGGGTCCGCTCGGGGTCGGGGCGCACGCTGGCCGAGGACTTGATGTCGGCAACCATCCCCTCAACCGGCAACTGGATCAGCTCGGCACGATGCTGCGCGAACAACGGCCCGGAGGCGATGAGCAACAGCAGTGCCCACGCGAGACAGCGGCGACCAACGTGATTGGTCACTGGCAATGCTCCGGGAGATGGCGGCAGGCGCCAAAGATCATGACGGATATTTCCCTCGAACCCTTTGGCGCAAAGAGTAAACGCGACGGCCCGACAAGTCCACTTGATCACAGGATGCGGCGGCAAGCATGAAGTCTATCGGCGGCCTCATTCGCCGAGGCGGTCAATACGCAATCGCTCACGATGGTCGAACAGGCGCCGGCTGCCGAGCGAGACCGCCACCATGGTGCCGAAGCCGGTGCCGGCGGCGATGGTGAACATGATCAGGATCTGGTACTTGACCGCCAGCGCGGGCGGGCTGCCGGCCAGGATCTGGCCGGTCATCATGCCCGGCAGGCTGACGATGCCGGCCGCGGCCATGGCGTTGATGATGGGGATCATGCCCGAGCGCATGGCGTTGCGGCGGATCTCGGAAATCGCCTCGACCCAAGTCTGGCCCATCAACAGACGATGCTCGATCAGCGCGCGCTCGCGCCAGGCCGACTCGGTCAGGCGGTCCAGGCTCAGGGCCACGCCGGTCATGGTATTGCCCAGCAGCATGCCCAGAAGCGGGATGGCGTACTGCGGCGAGTACCAGGGTTCCGGGCCGATCACCAGCACCAGGGTGAGCACCGTGACGCTGAAGGCCGACACGAACATCGACACGGTGCCGATGCCGAAGGCCCAGCCGCCGGTGAAGCGGTACTTCTGCCGCGCCATCACCTCGCGCCCGGCCAGCAGCAGCATGGCCAGGGCCATCAGCGCGATCCAGCCCAGGGCGCCGACGGCGAACAGCGCCTCGAGCACCAGGCCGACCAGCGCCAGCTGCACCACGGTCCGTCCCGCGGCGACCAGCAGCGAACCGCCCAGGCCCAGGCGGGTAAACCACATGCTCGCGGCCAGGGCCAGCACCAGCACCGCCGCCAGGGCCAGCTGCCACCAGCTCAGGTCGATCACGCCGCTCACGCCGCCACCTCGAGCTTCGAGCCGTCGATGCGCAGATGCCGATCGGCGACGCGTTCGATCTGGGCCATGCTGTGCGCCACCCACAAGGTCGGCATGCCGCGCTCGCGAATCAGCCGCGTCAGCCAGGCCTCGACCTGTTCGGCATTCTCATCGTCGAGATTGGCGGTGGGCTCGTCGAGCAGCAGGGCACGCGGCCGGGTCGAGAGCGCGCGCACCAGCGCCAGGCGCTGCTTCTCGCCCGAGGACAATCGCATCACCGGCCAGTCCTCGACGCCGGCTTCGAATCCCAGCTCGGCCAGTGTTTCCGGCATGGGCCGGGCAAAGTGTTCGCCGACGCGCTCGTGCCACCACTGGCTTTCGGCCGGCACCAGCATGACCGCACGGCGCCATTCATGGGCCGGTATCTCGGCCTGCCCGGTATCGCCCAGCCGAATGCGGCCTTCGTGAGTCTCGAGGTCGGCGACCGCACGCAGCAGGCGCGTCTTGCCCGAGCCCGACGGCCCGGACAGGCACACGATCTCTCCCCGCGCGACGACGAGGTCCACTTCGGCCAGGGCGCCAACGGCCACCGATTCGAGTTGCAGCGCACCCGTCTCCATCGAACGATGCTCGTGCAAAGCCAATCAGCAGTCTAAGCCAAGTCTTCAGGCTGAATCACCGGCTGGCACCGCCGTTCAGCAACACGAGGCTGCGACGATCTCGGCCCAGATCTGCAATGCGGTGACATCCGCACCGGTGCCCGCCCCCTGGCGCCGACGACGACTTGGTCGCCATCGACGCCTCCGGCCTGTTCCCACGCCTGACCACCTGGATCGGCTTCGACGACGACCTGCCCCTCAAACCGTCGCACCGTGCCTTCATTCAGCTACTGGCGCCGCATCTGAGTGACCGACAAATTGATGGCCGAACCAGCCCGGCAGCAGGCGACCTTGATAGCCCGGACTTGCCGCTGCGTGGTGGACCTGTGGCGCCACTGGAAATGCGAGGGTGCTAGCGCCCGGCTCACGCGCCGGTTTGGAGCCGCGAAGCGGCAGAAATCAGGTCGCGGTGCAGCCGATTGTTAGATTTCATTCGCGAGGCTCTACCGGAACAAACAGAAAGCTCAAACCTGTCTCGACAGTTCGCCATGTGAAATCATAGCTACCTTTCAATGAAATGGGCGGCCCGTATGGATTCTGAGTCCGATAGACTAGTTCCGTACCAGCGTAGTATCTTCGGCCCTCCCGGAAATCAAAATCCTTAGTGTCCGGTGAAAATTCGTGGTGATTAATGTAGTGAGGGTGGTCGGTGGCCACCAATAGGAAACCAGCATCTACAAAGTCGCCATAGCGCTCGAGATTATTGAGATCCTTGAAGACATCATATCGATTGTTTGGCTCACGATGATTCTCTTTCTTGAAATACTTGAGCTCGATCGCGCAAGAATGTTTCTCCCCGCTTCTAACATTCTCCAAAGAGAACCATATATCGATCTTCGCTTTCTCAGTCTTACTCTTGACAAATATTCCGCCACTCAGCGTGACATTTTTCTCAAGTTCGATACTGAATCTCTCATCTGGCGTTTCCTCGTAGAGCTCGCCAAGTGTTTTCAAGATCGCCGCAAGCTGCAACTGCAAGGAAGCTTCGTTAGTGACTTCAATACGCTGCCCTGTGATTTTTCCACACAGGCGATCGTAGGCTATTTCGACGATCTGCTTGATTCTCGTCTCATGATTCATGCGATTTGGTTTCGGTGAAATCTAACGCCTGAGTTCAGGGGCGTTTGCGAAGCAGGCAAAGCCTGCGTTGCAAAGACCCCACTCCACGAAGTGTTGGGCCTCGACCGCTTCACTCCGTGCGCTCCTGGCCTTTGGATGCGCCATTTGCCCAGCGCGCGAATTCGATTTCGCAATCCGATAGCAGCATGTCACCTAACTGCCTGGGATGACTTTGAAGATATTCGTAGGCTTTAGCTGCACTTCTATTTAGATGCTTGGCCGGGATGAACGGCGCACCATGAAATAGTTTATCTCGGATTCGACCAGCGACTTCAACACGGTCGTATTCCAGAGTGTCGTCGCCGGAACCAATTCTAACTGAGACCCCATTACCAAGGCCCAAAAGCTTTCGCACGCGACTCCGGGAGCCCTTTCCGTCATTGATTCGATACGCGAGGGCCTCAAGGCAGGAAAACATTCTTGCTGCCTTGAATTCTGGATTTGTCTCGCGTAGTGCATCTCGAAACATGGAGAGCGCGAATTCGAATCGTTCGTCCGTTTCTGCCAATTTAAGGATTCGGAAAAGCTGGTCACTTATGTCAGCGCCAACGTTCCCAAAACCGAGCCGCTGACGCCTACGACTCTGGTAGGGAAGGAGCCGGAAATACGTTTTCTCTTTAGTAGCGGTTATCATAGCAAACGGCTCGGGTAATTCGCCCGACAGCCAAGACAGAAGCGTACGAATTCGTTCAAGGTGGGGTTGAGCAGTACGCTCCAAGTCTTCCGCAGAGGCATTGATCCGATGCCGGTGGATGATGGCGACAACTGGAATCGACTCCCTTCCTTGCTTTTTCAGAGACTCGAATCCGTTGCTATGGACCTCGGCGCCTAGAATTTCATGTGCGTATCGGGCTGCGAATACCGCCTGAGAATCTACGCTCAGTGATTTCAAGGGAGCAACGCTCACGTGTTCACCGATTCGAAGCGTTGTCTGGATAAACGCACCGGCACACAACTGATGAACGGACGGCCTAGTCTGAAGCTCGCGAGGAATACTCATTGGTTTACAAAGTGGCCGAACGCCCGCGTAATAGGTGCGAGCTTGCGCGCGTCCCAATTAACGCGGTTGTTATCTGATACACAGGCCAATTCCATCCACATCGATATATGTTAGGAAATCATCGCCGTCATAGTTAGAGAGAAATTCATTTAGCTCATCCCATAGACCTTCCACTATCGATTTATGTAGTAATAGATACAACGAGCCCTGCGGAGGAAGAATGGGTATGCGGTAGGCGACAAAGTCTTGCGGTAGGCTATCAATCTGATTTGATGGCTGCATACCCAGCTGTTCAACAGAGTCTAGAATTGAACGATAGTAAATCGCTATTAACTTTCTATTGATATCCTCAGAGTATTCAATGTCCCCACCTACCGGATCGTGAAATTTAACAGCTGGGGACTCATACAAGTTGTAGGCAACGCTTGCCACTGAAAAATGGACTGGTATCGGCCCTTGTCTTGACTGCGATTTATGATCAAGCATCTTGTTGGCTGATACCGATGAAACTTTATAGCCCTTGACTTCAATGGAAAATTGTCTTGACCGCGTGTCACAGTATAGATCTGGCCTTTTACCCTTAATGGGGTGCCCATGTTGAACCATGGCATCCTCATAATTGTGAGTATACTTAGCCCCGCAGATTCTTTTTGCTAAAACATCTGCCAGCCCTTTGCCGATCCTATTGGATATCTGGCCAAGTTCAGTTGGGTCATGAAAAATGACGTCCGGCACTGAAAAATAATCAGCGTCATACCTCCAGTACTGGACGAACTCAAGCATAAACCCTGAGAACCTAAATAAATTGTATAGAGATCGATTAACCCCCATACCTGCAAAGGCTAAGTGCTTCGTAAACTGAAGATATGACAAGTCAAATTCTAGATCTCTGAAGTTTCCTTTGTCATCTAGATGCTCAACCTTTAGCTTCACTAAACTCCTTTTAGATAACGCGTGAGCTAAGCGGCGCAGTTTTGCTGTGTCCGGTGGAGGGCCGGTAGGCCCGTAACGTACTTGAGCGACTTGTTATGCATTATTCGGCTCAGCAGATGCTCCGGCTTCTGTCAGAGCGGCTACGCGTTGCCCTGTAAGCGTGGCACAGAGAGTCACAATTCCAAACCTCAACCGTTCAGGCGTATGCCTCCGGAAAGGCAATTCTTTCACATCGCTATCTTCAATACTTTCTAGGAACCGGATCACTTTCTTTTCAATCTTCTCTGAACTCAGGTTGTGGGCGAGCTCATTCCTTAACGAATTGAGCTTTTCCGTCGCATCGAGCTTAAGAGAGGAAACCCGGCTCGGCGGAACCAATGCTCTTACGAGCGCTATGCGCTGAGCAAAGGTAAGACGAGCTCTTTCCAAGGGCTTTTCATCTATGACGTTGTCACCGATGAGGCCGTTGATTTGCTCCTCTACGAGCAGGTGCCCCTTGAGTACGATCAGAGTCAAATCATCACCCCTAGGGAGATGGCGCTTTATCTGTACTAGAGCGTCCGCAATGATTTTCGAGTCATCAATCATTTGTTGCGCCTAAAGCTGGAAATGCATAACGAACAACTATCTGGCGAAAGCGCTGGTCATTCAGCAGAGAACCAAGGTTCCCACATATCACGAAATGAGTTCCGCACGACGGCAGAACCGGCTGATCTCGTGCTTGCCTTTGACCACCCTGCCTGTGGACTATGCTGCTGTTTGGCTACATAGTGCGCCGCCTTCACCGTGCTTTAGCTCCGATATTGCCTGTTCAGGCGGGCCGGATCAAGCGCCCCGTAGGGCAGTGCCGCGCGTAGTGGCACCGAGCGGCGAGTTTCAAGAGACTAGCCGGACAGGTCGTGCAGCCCACATTCCCGCATCAATCTGAAGAAGCGGGCCTCGTCTTCGCTGCCCACCTCCTTGAGCGAGCGGGTAGTGTGCCAGTCACCGATGCTGACGTAGCCTTGTTCGCGTAGCGGGTGGTAGGGGAGATCGTGGGCCTGGAGATAGGCGTGGACGTCGCGTTCGGTCCAGTCGGCGATGGGGTGGACCTTGAGTTGGCCTACTGGATAGTCGCGCTCGGGCGAACCGGACGTCTTCGGCAACCTGCGCGTGCTGCCGCTGTATTAATAGGACCGGGTCATCCTGGTCCCCCGCGACCACGAACTGGCCGGCCTGGTCAAGCGACCCGCCCTAGAAGCACTGGCCGAATAGCCGCTGGTGACCTGCCTGTTCAGCGATCGCCCGGAATCGTCCCTGATGAGTGCCTTCACCGCCCGCGACCTGACCCCACGCATCGCCTTCACCGCCCGCGACGCCGACGTCATCAAAACCTACGTCCGCATGGGCCTGGGTGTCGGGGTACTGCCAGCATGGCCGTGGAAGCCGGCGCCGACGATGACCTGATTGCCATCGACGCCTCCGGCTTGTTCCCCCGCCTGACCACCTGGATCGGCTTCGACGACGACCTCCCCCTCAAGCCGTCGCACCGTGCCTTCATCCAGCTACTGGCGCCGCATTTGAGCGACCAACAGATCGATTGACGGCCCCATTCGACCAAAGTCGATCCTGGTGGCGAGGACTTGCCACTGCGCTGTGGGCCCGTGGCACCGCTCGAAATGCGAGGCTGCTAGATGACTTTGTTGATCAGCGAGGCGCTTGGAAGAGCGATGAGACGGCGTATTTGTGGAGGCCCATCAGGACCGGACCGTACTTGACCGACTTGTCACGTGGAGGCCTTACTTACTGAAGCATTTGGACAAGTTCGCCTACAGAGTTCTTTAACAAGACTCTTGTCTTGATTGCTCATTCTAGAACCGAGAATTATTTCTTTGATTTCAACCCCTATAAAAAATCGATTTTTCACAAATGCTCGCACCTCCTCTTCATATTCCCAAGCAGAGAGTTTTCGACTAAGTACTTCGAGAGGCGCGTTAGGATTGAAGTTATGCCGCCCAATCTTTAGGGGTCCTTCATAGACAATTTCACGAACAACACAGTCGGACTCGCAGATTTCCACTCCAAGGACAAGACCTCTATGACCCTCCGCATAGTGAGCCCACATAAGCTGATTATCGGGGGTTTGCGAGAACGAGCAAATACGAAACATGTCTGTCTGAGAGTTGAGCATGCTCTGCATATCTTCATCTATGCTTCCGGAAGGAGAAAGCAGGTATTGACCTTCCATTGGATCGTTTAGATCACAATAGGGTGCCGCGTAAAGACGGCTTTTCAGAAGAATATCAACAAGAAACTTAAAGGACTGGAGCCCTCTATATTTGTAGAGCGTCATCCCTACTCCTAAGGCAAGTAACCCCTGACTTCAGCAGCGTTTGCTTTGGCGGGAGCAAAAGCGGCTGGCGGGTCAGACGTCCGTTGCAATGATTTGTTAAGCGCGATTGGCACTACTGAGCCTTGAGATTATGTTCTCTGCTTCCAACTGTCCGGTTGGCGAAATGATGCAGCGCCCATCGGGCTGTAACTCGATTAGCCTTGACGTGTGCAAGCGAGCCAGGATTTTTCGAAAATTCGTCGTATTTTTGTACTCAACTAGCGCCTGAAGTTCTGAAGCAGATCGGGGGCTTTCGTCAAAGAGAAAAACTAATACTTGGTCTCTCGCGGAACATGAGGGGTTCAAGATGCGAACGACGTCTTCGTATTTCCACAGAGTTCCGATTTTCCGCTCGACAATGCCAGAAATTTGTGACTGCACCACTCCTGCATCTTGGCCCGACGACAGCCTCAAGAGCTCTGCCAGCACCCATTTAACCGAATAGAGAATATACGTTGCGTCCATTTCATTCGGGGAGACGTTCCCCAAATGGCCCACTCCACGTTTATTCCTGAGGTTGTAGATTGATTTGAGTATTCTTGGAATTAAGATTCTGTACGACTCGTCACCGGAGCCCTGCTCGTACTTTTTTAACTCATGATCACTGAAGCCGGGCAAAGGCTTTCCGATGGCGGTGTACTTACCAAACAACACATACTCAAGGATCCGTCTAGCGGCTTCGACGAAGTGCCCCGAATCCAACTCACTAGCCTTCCATTTGCCTAGCGCAAAAGCTTGTTCGATCTCAGAATAGGCGTCGACGAGAGCATCAACAAGCTCATTGGGAAATGCTGAGCTTAACTCCGCACGAATATCCATTAACTAATTCAGCTGGTTGGCCAATTCCTCAGCCTTCTTTCTTCCTGGAACTGTCAATTTGAACGACTGACCAGAGCCTGATCCACTAATTAAGAACCACTCCTTCTGACTCTTCATCGTGGCTGCAAAGTTTCCGCTATCCAAGCATGCATGCGCCTTGCAGAGGTCTCGAACGTCGCTGAACGCAGTCGAGTCGTTGCCCATAAGGTGATTACCAAATGCAAGCAACAACGCTGCATTCACGGTCTTTTGAGCTTTATTTCCGCCGGGTAGCGTTTTGAGTATTTGTATCTTCCCGTCGGCTTCTGCTAGGAGATTCTCGTAGGCCTCAAACCCCTTGTGAGCTTTATCCCCACTTGATGGCGTACTGGAGCTACTGCCGGGAAATTCGGTGGGCGACACCGGTATATTCTGAGGCGGCGCTTGTTTGAATGCGTTCTCGATAAGCGGCTGTAAGACCGAGAGCTGCTGGCTCACGAACCCCTCGCTTCCCTCTAGTTCCAGAACGCCGTCTCTCAAAGAAATTTGTACTTTTGCTTGCTTGTCCATGATGTTTCTGCCTTTATGTGATAACAGCTTCCGATTGATTTTTCTCCACGATGAAAAGCGCCCTCCCCAAAACTTGGCGTCGAGAGTGTCGCCCAATGACTAAGAGGCTAACCTCACCACATATCCAGATGATGAGTTCCGCAAGAAGACGGAACCATCTGATCTTGCTCTTGTTTTGGCCATCTCACTTGAAAGCCATGCTGCTACTTTGCCACATAGCGCGCCGCCTCCGCCGTTCCCTTACTCCGATATTGCCCGTTCAGGTTGGCGGGATCAAGGGGTCGGGGATTGCGGTAGTTCGCGAGAGCGCCCCGCGATGCGGATCTGAGGAAATTAGCCAGTCACGTCGTGCAATCCGCATTCGCGCATCAATCCGAAGAAGCGTGCCTCGTCTTCGTTGTCTACTTCCTTGAGCGAACGCGTGGTGTGCCAATCCCCAATGCTCACGTAGCCGTGGTCGCGTAGCGGGCGGTAGGGAAGATCGTTGGTCTGGAGATAGACGTGGACGTCGCGGTCGCTCCAGTCGGCGATGAGGTGGACCTTGATGCGGCCCCACTAGGCGGTCGCGAAGGGGACGTCGGCGCGGGTTTTGACTGGCTGCGGCGCAGGCCGGAGAACCAGGTGCAGCATCACCGCGGCCTGGATGGATTTCTACATGGTGGTCGGCCAGCTGGACAACATCCAGCGCCGGCTGTTGGGCCACGGCCGCTCACCGGATACGCCGGTGGCCCTGGTGGAAAACGGCACGCGGCCGAACCAGCGCGTGGCCGTCGGCCGGCTGGACGGTCTCGAGGCGCTGGCCGCCGCTCACGTCATCGAGGCGCCCGCCATGTTATTCATCGGCGAAGTAGCGGCGCTGGCCTCAACGCTGGGCTGGTTCGGAAACGAGGTCCTGTCCGAACTGTCCAATTTACCATTGCAGGCCGCGTTTGCCTGATACTGACCGTAGAACCCGAACCGCAAAGCTCATTTGCAAAGTGAAGACGCCATGATTTACGACAACATTCTCCAGACCATCGGCCGCACGCCGGTGGTGCGCATCAACCGCCTGGCCCCGAAGCACGTCGACTTCTGCGTCAAGGCCGAGTTCTTCAATCCGCTCTCCTCGGTCAAGGACCGGCTGGCGATCGGCATCATCGAGGATGCCGAGCGCCGCGGCGATTTGAAACCGGGTCAGACCGTGGTCGAGGCGACGTCCGGCAATACCGGCATCGCCCTGGCCATGGTGTGCGCGGCCAAGGGTTATCCCTTCGTGGCGGTGATGGTCGAGACCTTCTCGATCGAGCGGCGCAAGCTGATGCGCGCGATGGGCGCGAAGCTGATTCTTACGCCCAAGGAAGAGAAGGGCACCGGCATGGTGAAGAAGGCGAAGGAGCTGGCCGACAAGCACGGCTGGTTCCTGGCCCGGCAGTTCGAGAACGAGGCCAACCCCGAATACCACCGCAACACGACGGGGCCGGAGATCCTGCGCGACTTCGCCGGACGGCGTCTGGACTATTTCGTGTCGGGATGGGGCACGGGCGGCACAATCACGGGCGCCGGCGAAATGCTCAAACTGGCCCGGCCCAACATCAAGATCATCGCCACCGAACCCGAGACGGCGCAGCTGATGGCCGGCAAGGAATGGCAGGCGCACAAGATTCAGGGCTGGACACCGGATTTCATTCCCAAGGTGCTCAAGGTGGATATCGCCAACGAGATCGTTCCGGTGACCGACGAGGAGTCACGCGACACCGCCTTGGCGCTGGCCAGCCGGGAAGGCATCTTCACCGGCATCTCCGGCGGCGGCACGGTGGCCGCCGCGCTGAAGGTGGCCGAAAAGGCGCCGGAGGGATCGAGCATCCTGGCCATGCTGCCGGATACCGGCGAGCGCTACCTGTCGACCTTCCTGTTCGAGGACATCCACGAAGGCTCGGACGACGACTGGCTGGCCGAGCAGGGTTAGTCCCTAGTCGAAAGCTTCCGATCCTGAATCCGCCCGGTCGCGCCAGGCGCGGCCCGGGACCGGGATCAGTTGCGGCACCTGCTGCTGGTAACGCCGGTAGTTCTCACCCAGGTGTCGGGCGAGGTCGCGCTCCTCGAAACGGACGCCGATGAGGATGTAGACGCTCATTCCGGCGGCAAAGGTCAGGTGCGACACCGTCATCAGCGGCGCGGACCAGAAAGCCAGCAGAAAGCCGAAGTACAGCGGATGGCGAATGATGCGATAGAACAGGGGCGTGACGAACTTTGGTGGCCGCGCCTCCCGTCCCCGGAACTGGCTCCACACC
Organism: Wenzhouxiangella indolica; assembly: GCF_042310355.1. Classification (NCBI taxonomy): domain Bacteria; kingdom Pseudomonadati; phylum Pseudomonadota; class Gammaproteobacteria; order Chromatiales; family Wenzhouxiangellaceae; genus Wenzhouxiangella; species Wenzhouxiangella indolica. Next base: position 27,286 of record NZ_JBHJMR010000022.1, read on the forward strand.
TGCTGGAGGCCGAAGAGGTCGAAGTGGTCGATCAGGAAGGTGGCGACGAAGACCAGTCCGAAACCGGCCGCAAAAACCGTCCATAGAACGGCCTGCCCGGCGGCCGACTCCACCGACCAGATCGTCGCAGGCACAGCGCGCCACTGCCAGAACAGCAAAATCAGCACCAGGCTCGAGATCAGCACATAGACACTGCGCTCGGCCGACCCCGGCAGGCTGCGCTTGAGCCAGTCCTTGAAACCCGATCGGGCCATGATGCTGTGCTGGGCGCCAAACAGGGCGATCAGCGCCAGGTTGATGATCACGGCCAGCGCCGGCGAGCCCGCCTCGCGCCCGAAACTGATCGACTGCGGCACGAGCCAGGCCAAGGCCGGAATGGTATCGGCCAGCGCCGTTGTCTGCAGGTTGCCGACGAAGGCGATGAGGTAGAGGAACGTAGGCAGGAAAACGAGATAGGCGACGATTCCAAACAGCAGGATCAGTAATCTTTGCATGGCCGGTTACTCCCGGGTTCAAGTGTCCACCTAGGGAAACGGTCAAGCGTTCCGGGGCCCGCCAAAAAAGTTCTCGTTACTCGGCCATGCGATCCCCCGAACCCCCTATTTCGACCGGCACATCGCGCTGTTTCGGCAACCCGTCACGGATCCGCAGCACCGCCTCCTGGTAATGCACGTGCACCCCTGGCTGGAAATCCAGGTCCGGCAACAGGGCGGCATAGACATCCACCAGGCCCAGCTCGGGGTGACGGGTTAGTACGTGGCCGCCGCATTGCCTGCACCACTGCCGAATGCTGGCCGGAGTCTTGCTGTATTCGGCCAGCTGACCGGCGCCGCGAACTACCTCGACCGATTCGTGCGGCCATAGCGTGAAGGCGTTGACCGGCCCGGCCGACCAGTGGCGGCAGGACTGACAGTGACAGTAGCCCATGGCCGCCGGCTCGCCGCGCACGACCACTTCGACGGCGCCGCAGAAGCACTGAGCGCGATATTCGGGCCCGGCACTCACCGCTCACCGGCGGGCATGGCGTCGATCGGCTCGACGAATGCGATGAACAAGACGCAGTCGCCCGCGTCGAGGCACCTGGCCGAGTGCGGGTGCTCCGGCGGCCCCCAGGCATAGCTGCCCGGCTCGAGAACGACCGGATCCTGGCCTTCGTAGTCGACCTCCATGCGGCCGGAAACCAGCACCATGCGCTCGGCCGAGGTGTGGGTGTGATTCGGCACGGCCGTGTCGGGCGGCAGCTTGAAGAAGATGTCGGTGTTGGGCTCGGCCGGGTCGCCGTGCAGCACGCCGATCCGGCACGAGCCCGGAAAGAACTCCGGGCAGGGGCCCCACTCGATGGCCGAATCATCCGAGGTGCGCGTCAACGCCTGCTCTCCCGCCGTTGCAGGCCACGACAGGCACGCGAGAAGGCCGGCTGCAAACAGGAGAACGGAAACCTGAAGGGGGTGATGACGAAGCATGTCGATATCCTTGGTTTTATGAGTCTCGACATGCAAAGCGGATGGAAGCGAGCAAAACCGCCAGGCAATCGAGCTACCGGAGCCGTTCGGAATGGCTTTCAATTCGCTCGACCACAGGATGATCGCCCAGCCCGTGCGCCTCGAAGGCCTGGTGAGCCTCTTGGAGGTAGGCGATCGCTTCGTCGTGGCGATCAAGCCGGGCAAGGAGGCCGGCGGCGAGCAGGCGGCGATCGGCCGCATCGACCAGTTTGCCGGGCGGAATGGGCGAGACCAGCAGGGGCTCGAGTTCAGACCAGGCCCGCTGGTGCTCGCCGGCACGCACGAGACAAGTGGCACGGGCCTCCCGGCGCTGCATCCCCGCGCGCGGATGACCGAAGTGAGCCTGGTCGAGCCGTTCGAGCGAGGCGATCGCATCGGACCCGGCCTGGCCCGCCCGGCACTGCGCCCAGATTCGCAGCATCTCGACCATCGCCAGCAGCCGTTGGTCGAAATCATCGCCTTGCTCGCGCATCAACTCATGGGCCCGCTCGAGATCGGCCACCGCCTGGTCGAAATCGCCCAGACGGACGTGGAATCGCCCGCGGACGCTGTAGTGCAGGGGCCACTGGCCCGGCTCGAGTCCGCGGAACTCGGCGTACTCGGCGCTCGAGCGCTCCAGCTCCCCGAAGGCCTCCTCGACACGGCCGCGCAGGAACAGCAGCTGGGCCAGGCCCCGGCGCAGCGCTGCACGGTAGTCCACCGGCTCGTCATAGATGCGGTCATAGAGCTCGAGCGCACGCCGGGCACGACGCTCCGCGGTTTCGAAATGGCCGAGTTGCCGTTCCAGGCCGACGCTGTTGGCCAGGCTCACGACATGGCCCTGGCCGGTCTCGCCCTGGTGCTCGCGAAAGGCTTCGGTGGCCATTGCCCGGAAACGAGCGGACTGCCGGAGCCGACCGTTGGCGCCGTGGAGACCGGCGAGCGCATCCAGGACCCGCGCGTGAAGCCCGGGATCGACGCCCTCGGGAGGCATCAGCCACCATACCGGCCGAACCAGGACCAGCGCCCGATCATGGCGGCCGCGGTGGCGCTCGACCCAGCTGCGCGTGATGCGGATGCGCGCCAGGGTCGCCCAGTCGAGCGGCTCGCGGGCGAGTACGGCCTCGGCTTCGATCAGCATGGCTTCGGCCGCTTCGAGCGAATCGCCGTTGGCGATCATCAGGCCCGCTTTCTCCTCGAGCGCCCGCGCACGATCCCGGGACGAGAAGGAAGCATGCTCCTCGGTCAGCGCCAGCGCCTCCTCGACCAGCGGCTCGGCCTCGTTGTAGCGCGAACGCGCGGAGTAAACCTGAGCGATGGCCGACAGCATCTCGAAACGCGCTCCCGGAGCGGCCAGGCTGGCGTCCATGGCCCGCTCGGCACCGCGTTCGAGAATCTCGGCGGTGGTGGGCAATTCCTCGCGCGGGCGAGTCGGCCGGGTGGCCTGGAAGAGCTCGACCAGGAATCCGCTCAGGGCCCGGGCGCGGGCCAGGGCGGCCTCGGTTTCGGCCAGGGCGGCCTCGGCCCGGTGCGCCTGATCGCGCGCGTGATCTCTTTCCTGCGCCAGTTGCCAGGTCATCCACGCGCCGCCGACCACGATGATCGCCGCGGCCAGTCCGGCCACCGTGGAGACCAGGAGATTGCGCTGCACCAGGCGTTGCAGCCGGTAGGCCGCGCCGCCTTCGTAGGCGGCAACCGGACGGCGCGCCAGCCAGTTGGCGATATCGGCGCCCAGCGCTTCGGCCGAGGCATAGCGCTCCTCGGGCGCGCGGGCCGTGGCCCGGGCGATCACGGCAGCAAGATCGGCCGGCGCCTGCTCGTCGCCGACCAGGTCCTGAAGCAGCCGACCGAGCTGCCAGATATCCGAAGCGGTGGTCAGTTCTTCGCCCGATCGCTGCTCGGGACTGGCATAGTCCGGCGTCAGGCCGTAGCTGCTGCCCGGCCCGCTACCGCTGAGGCGGGAAATGCCGAAGTCGACCAGGCGCGGGCGCCCGCCACCGTCCACGAGCACGTTGGTCGGCTTGATGTCGCCGTGGATCAGGCCGCGGCGATGGGCGTGGTGGACGGCCCGGCACAGGGTCCGGACGAGCTCGAGCCGTTCGGCCAGGTTCATCTTGTCAGCAACGACATCGACGGTGGCGCCGTCGACATGGTCCATGGCGAACCAGAGCATGCCGTCTTCGGTTTCGCCGCCGTCGATGACGCGGGCAATGTTGGGATGGTCGAGGCTCGCCAGCAGCTGGCGCTCGCGCGCGAGCACGCCGTGCCCCCCGGGAACCGGGCGGTCGCCGCGCAACCACTTCAAGGCGACCTGCTGGGTGTAGGCGCCGTCGTCGCGTTCGGCCAGGTAGACCACCCCGCTGCCGCCGCGGCCGATCTCGCGCACGATGCGCCAGGCGCCGATTCGCTCGCCGGACTCGGGTTCGCGGACCTCGCTCAAGTGCCGCAGAAAGCGGCGGAACAGCCGTCCTTCCAGGGCGCCGCCGGGCTTCAGCGGGTCGTCGCTCATGACGTCAGCTTCCTGCTGAGCCAGTCGCGGGCCCGTTGCCACTCGCGCTGTACCGAGCGCAGGGAACGCCCGGTGGCTTCGGCGGTTTCCTGTTCGGTCAGGCCGGCGAAGAATCGGCACTCCACGACCCGGGCCTGGTCCGGATCCCTTTCGGCCAGGCGCTCGAGGGCCTGGTCGACCGCCAGGAAGTGCTCGGCCTCGGCCCGCACGCTGGCGTCGTCTTCACGCAGCTCGAAGTGCTGGGCGCCGCCGCCACGCTTGTCGGCCAGGCGCTCGCGCGCGTAGTCGCACAGCAGCTGGCGCATGACGCGGGCGGCCAGGTTGAAGAAATGGGCGCGATCGTTGACGGCCAGGTCGCCGCTGTTGAGGAAGCGCAGGTAGCATTCGTGGACCAGCGACGTGGTATCGACCGCCTCCGATCCCCGGCGGCAGCGGTGGGCGAGCTGCTTGAGATCGACGTAGAGCAGGGCCACCAGCCGGTTCAGGGCCGGCTGGTCTCCGTCACTGGCAGCATGCAGAAGTTGCGTTAGCTCGCCGGGCATGGTCGCCACCACGGTCGGTACCGCGATTCAGCGTATCACCCCGGCGGTTCGGGCTCCAGCGAGCTCGATGCGATGAAGAAGGCTGCGGCTAACGCCGGCCGCCGCGCTTGCCGCGGGGACGTTCCTCGCGCACCTGCAGGGCCTGGCCGTTGAACATCGAGCCGTCGAGCTCGGCCTGGGCGGCGCGTGCCTCGTGGCCTTCCATGTCGATCATGGCGATGCCCTTGCAGCGGCGGGTAAAGATGTCCATGGGCAGCTTCATGCCGCGCACGGTGCCGTGCTGGGAGAACAGTTCGCGCAGGTCTTTCTCGCGCGTTTCGGGATGGATATTTCGAACGAATAGGGTTTTCATATCGTGGGCGGCCTCCGGGCCGGTGGTGAGTAGAACAGCGCATGCCCACCGCCGGCCTGTCGCCGGAACGGGTTGGATGGAAGGGACGGTGCTGTCGATCAGGGCAGGTTAATGACCGGACGTCCATCCATCCGGCCATTTCCAATGGTGGGTGCCCGAAGGGGCAGATGCAAGAGCCGCGCGAAATTCTCGTGATAGTTGTGGCTATTGTTGAAGATTGCGCGTATAGTGCAAGACGCTGCGGAACACAGCAGTGGTCGAATCTGAAAGTATTCCTTCCGTTTACCCCTCATTTTCCACCATCTGAACTCTACAGCATCACCGGGTCCGGCCGTGTGGCCGCGTCCCGTACATCATCATTTTGAAAAAGGTAGAAAGACATCATGTCCAGCACAACCGGAACAGTGAAGTGGTTCAATGACGCGAAGGGATTCGGTTTCATTTCGCAAGACGACGGCGGCGCCGATGTATTCGTGCATTTCAGCGCCCTGACCGGCTCGGGCTTCAAGTCCCTCGCCGAAGGCGCCAAGGTCAGCTTTGACGTCACCAGCGGCCCGAAGGGCCCGCAGGCTGCGAACGTCGTTACCCTGTAAGGGTTTCCGACAAGTTGCTTTGCCGAAAAGCCCCGCCTATGGCGGGGTTTTTCTTTTTGGGGGCAGGGTTGGGGACGCACTAGCCCTGGTTCCTTTGGGCGTTGGGTGGGTTGGTGCCACCGGTCGCCTTGGTGGCCTCGACACGTCAAAGGCGTTTCGCCCGCCTGCTTCGCAGGCTGATGGCGAGTACCTTTTTTCCAAAGCGAAAAAAGGCACCAAAAATCGCTTTTCAACTTCAAAGTCCCACGATCCGGGGATTCAGGACTCGAGCCGGGAGGTGGCTGGCCCCTTCGGTAGGCGGGCTTCGCGAAGGCTCGGTCGGAGGATCCGGTGGCGCTAGCGGGAATGGGACGAAGCCCGCACGAGGACGGCTCGGCTTCGAAGGTGGCGCGCTGCGCGCGCCGGGGGCTTGATCCAGGCGCGTAGGATGCGTGGAGGCCCGTAGGGCCATAACGCATCGGCCGATGCGTTGCGCTTCGCTCCACGCATCCTACGCTTCTCCGCAACAGCGCAGATGGCGCGCGCTCAGCGCGCGGGGGTCAATCCGGAGCGCAAGCCCGGGATCCCGCCCATGGCCACTTTCGGAAACGATCCAGGGCACCACGCGACCAGCCGGGCTATCGCGAAGCCCGCTCACCGAAGGGGCCAGCCCCCACAGTAGCCAAGCTCCTGAGACAACAGAGCGTTGGACTTTGAAGTTAGAGAGCGCTTTTGCTTACTTTTGTCGCGAATGACAAAAGTGAGTCGCCGCAAGACCCCGCGAAGCGGGCCCGGGCGAAACAGATTTTGACGTGTCGAGGCCCGCACCGCCCCCGGTGCCGCCAAACCATCCGGTGCCACCAATCCAAGGCAAAAGGATGCCCTCCCTGACCCCTGAAGCCTGATTCCCGCACCCGCCCGTACGAGACACCCCCATGACACCGTTGCGTTAAGCTGATTCCATGATCAACGCCCTGGAGTGCCCATGCGAATCGCTGCCTTCCTGCCGGCGCTTTTGCTCGCAGCCCTGATGACGCCCGCCGGCGCGAGTAACGGCACCGGCGACGCCCTGGACGCCGAAACGGCCGGGCGCTTTGCGGCGCTGGCGCTCGATTGCGTTGACCGGGAATATCCCAACCTGGTGCATCACGTGATGCGAGGCGACGACGACGTCGGGCCCCCGCGTGATCTGACTCCGGCCTTCTACGGCTGCTTCGACTGGCATTCGGCCGTGCACGGCCACTGGCTGCTGGTGCGCTTGACTCGACGCTTTCCCGAGGCGGAGTTTGCCGAGCAGGCGCGTGACAAGCTTGCCGCCAACCTGACCGAGGCGAACCTGCTGGCCGAGGCGGCCTACATGGCGCCGCCCGAGCGGGACGGCTTCGAGCGGCCCTACGGCCTGGCATGGCTGCTGCAGCTGGCAACCGAGCTGGATCAGTGGGACGACGAGCAGGCCGAGCGCTGGCGCGAGTGGCTGGAGCCGGTCGAAGCGATCGCCGTTCGCCGCCTGATGGACTGGATTCCCAAGTTGCACTATCCCATCCGTATCGGCGAGCACGACCAGACGGCCTTTGCTTTCGGCCTGGCGCTGGACTACGCCCGGCAGGTCGGCAACGACTCGCTGGCTTCGGTGATCACCGACGCGGCCCGGGATTTCTACACCGACGACCGGAACTGTCCGCTGGCCTACGAGCCCTCCGGCCACGACTTCCTCTCGCCCTGCCTGGCCGAAGCGGACCTGATGCGCCGGATTCTTGCGCCGGACGAGTTCGCCGCCTGGCTGGACGGCTTCCTGCCGACGATCGGTGAAGCGCAATGGCTGCCGGTGGCCGTGGTGACCGACCGCTCCGACGGCAAGCTGTCGCATATCGACGGGCTCAACCTCGCGCGCGCCTGGATGCTCGAGGGCATCGCCGCCGGCCTGCCGCCGGGCGACTCACGGCGCGAACCGCTGCTGGCCGCGGCGTCGGAACACGCCGATGCGGGCCTTTCCGGCGTAAGCGACGCGCACTATGCCGGTGGGCACTGGCTGGCCAGCTTCGCCGTCTACCTGCTGACCGAGCGGGGTATTTCGCCATGAACTGGCTGGGCGCCTTCTTGCTTGCCGCCAATCTCTCGGCGGTCTCGGTGCCGCCGCCGTCGCCGGAGACCGTGCTGGCCGTTCCGGAGGATCTGGCGACGCGAACCCACGAGGCGGTGATCTCCGGGACGCCGAACAAGGCCGAGCGGCTCGACCGCCTGGTGGAGTTCCTGCACAGCGCACGCGGCCTGAATTTCAGCTACAGCACGGAACCGACGCGCGCGGTGGCCGGAACCTACGCGGCCGGCGAAGGCAACTGCCTGGCGTTCACCCTGACGTTCATCGCCCTGGCGCGCCAGGCCGGCCTGAGGGCCTACCCGCGCGAAGTCAACGTGCGCGCCCAGTGGCGTCGGGAGGGCTCGGCGGTGCTGAGCATCGGTCACGTCAACGTGGGCGTGGACACGCCGCATCGCAATGCCATCGTCGACTTCGAACCCGACCTGATGGAAGCACAGCGGCTGGCGCACCCGTTCCGCGGCCGACGCATCAGCGACGAGCGGGCCCTGGCACACTTCTATAACAACCGCGCGGCCGAACTGATGGTGGCCGGCGATCTCGCCTCCGCCGAAGCCTGGGTCGACCAGGCGCTCGCCCTGGACGAGACCTTCGCGCCGGCCTGGATCACCCGCGGCGTCGTCTCCCGGCGCGGCGGGGAAGTCGAGCGGGCAGAGCGCGCCTTCCTCACGGCACTGGATCACGACGAGCGGTCGGTCAACGCGCTGGTCAACCTGGTCAGCCTCAAGCGCACGACCGGCGAACGCTCGGCGATGATCGACTACGGCCGTCGCCTCGAAGACCTGGCACCGGACGACCCCTACTTCCTGTGGGAGCTGGGGCGTTTCCATCGCGACCTGGGGGAACTGGGCCTGGCGCGCCGCGCCCTCGAACGCGCGGTGCGGCTGACCGAGGGCGAGGACCCGACCCTGCTGGCCAGCCTGGCCGAAGTGCTGCTCGAGTTGGGCGAACGCGAAGACGCGCGCCGATACATTGCCCGCTCGATGACGCTCGTGCCCGCCGACGAACCTGCCGGCGACACGCTCGAGCGCCTGATTCGGCTCAAGAAGCAGCTGTAGCTGCGCCGAACGGGCTTCCCGAACAGTCTGGCGCTTCCTTCGAGGCCCGGGCCTGAAGATTGCCTGGCAGAGTCCGCGGCCCGATTGCGTAAGGTGGAGAGTTTTTCACCAGCTCCCCATTCGACATGCAACAGACCCTGCGCAAACCCGGCTTCGGCGAGCGGCTCAAGCAGCTTGCCTACCTGCTCAAGCACACCTTCACCATCGTCGGCCGCGATCCGGGCATCATCCGCCCCTGGATCCGGATGACGATCTACGGGCTGGTGCTGACCTGCCTGTTCTTCGGCGCGATCACGGCCTTCATCGTCGGCGCCGGCGGTACCGGCACGCTGCTGCTGATCGTCTCGATCCTGCTGTTCGTCTACCGCTATTTCTTCGACACGCGCCAGGAGCTGCGCCAGGCCTGGCTGGTGAGCGAAGCGCTCAAGGGCGAGAAGCGTTCGGCGTCGGAAGCCGGTTCACGCATCAAGGAGCTGGCCTGGACGGCGCGCAAGATCGCGCTGATCGACATGCTGGTGGCCTGGCTGATGTCGATGTCGAGGTCTTCCGGCAAGGCCGGGGCGCTGGTGCGGCTGTTCATGAAGGGCCTCGAGGAGGTCTGGGACCTGCTCAACAACTACCTGCTGCCCTCGGCCGCGGTCGACGGCTACGGCATCCGGGAGTCGGTCTCGCGCATGGGCACGCTCAAGGACAACGTGCCCGAAACCCTGGCCGGCGTGTTCGGCATCGACATCGCCGCGCGGGCGGTGGGCAGCATCATGGCGCCGGTCTACTTCTTGCTGTTCGTCGGCGCGTTGGCGCTGGGCCTGTGGGTCGGCGACGCGGTGCCGGCCTTCTACGCGGGCGATGCGCGCGAGCTGCTCAACAACGTCGAGGCCGGCTTCCTGCCCGAGGAGATGCATTTCTCCTGGCTGCCGCTGCTGATCGCCATCTGGCTGGGCAAGCTCGGCGGCGTGGTCCTCGACCGGCTGACCAACTCGGTGAAGGTCATCTATTTCTCGATCTTCTACATGCGCATCACCCACGCCGAGGCCATCATCCCCGAGATCCGCGGCGAACTGGACGCCTACCTGCGCATGGAGGCCGAGGACCCCGAGCCGGTGGCCGATCCCTCGGGCGCCTGAAGCTCCAGGCGCGCCGGGATCACAGCGGCCACAGGTCCCATGCCAGGCCGAAGATCGAAAGGCTGATCGTCGCCAGCGCCACCAGCATCAGGCCGATGCGGCTGGCCGGCACGATGTTGCCGCGGTAGCGCCAGGCCTGGACCAGGCCGGCGAGGCCCAGCAACAGGGTCAGCGGGCCGAGCCAGGCCACCAGCCCCGCCCAGGACACCAGGCCGAAGAGCAGCATGGCTTCGCTGATCTCGACCGAGGCTTTCGAGGCCATGCCCAGCCCGCCGGCGTAGAGCGCCGCCGAGACCGTGGCCAGCCAGACCACCAGGCGGGTGCTACCCGCGGCTTCCAGGCGCTGCCCGTTGATGCGCCGCGCCAGCCAGGCCAGAAAGAGCACGGCCAAGCCGAGCAGGCTCACAAGAGCGGAAACGCCGCCCCAGGCCATGTGAACCCGGAAGCGATTTTCGTGTGCTTCGTTGAGGACGATGCCCTCGACGACCGCGCGGGTGGCGAAATACGGCGCGATGTACTCGGCCGCCTGTTCGCCGTCGTTGACGCATTCCATGTCGAGTTCGGCCGAGGGGTCGTCGAAAAAGCCGTTGAGGAAATCGCCGGCGCAGTCGAGCGAACGCGTCGGGCCGTGCCCGGCGTGCGGAAAGACCACCAGCCGGCCGTTGCTGAAGCCCGGCATGATCGCCTCGGCCAGCGGCACCGGCGTGATCGGATCCCAGGCGCCGTTGGCGACCAGCACCGGCAGGTCGGTCTCGACCAGCTCGAACTGGCCGGGATCGCGCGGCGCCAGTCCGACGTCCCGGCACAGGGCGGGAGCGTCCCGGATCACTTCCAGGGCCCCGAAGGCGCGGGCGATGGTCGGGTAATCGCGGAAGTCGTCCGGGGCGGATTCCGCCCAGCGATCGACGTAGCCGTCGAGGCAGCGTACCGCCACCGACATGCCCATGCTCACGCCCGGTCCATCGCCGAATTCGGCCAGCGCCAGCGCCCGGAAGAAGGTCCGGTCTTCGTCCTCGACCGCCCGCGTCAGACCTTCGATGATCGCCGGGATGGCCGGATGGTTCGATTGCTCGTAGAGCAGGCTGAAGGGCAGGCCGGCGATGACATCGGCGAAGAACCAGGTCTCGCCGTCCGGATAGCGCTCACCTTCGGGCACCTCGACGCGGACCGGGTCTTCGTTCATGTTGGCGATCGCGGCCCGGTAGCGCCGCTCGAGGCCCTCGAAGGTCTCCGCGCAGTCCAGCTGCTCGCTACAGGCGGCGAAGAGCCGCTCGAGATTCTGCTCGTGCCAGTGCGGGATGCGCATCAGGTCTTCGAGGTCGAGCGGCACGATCGCGTCGATGACCGCCGCGCGGATGCCTTCGGGGTCGACCTTCATGTAGGCCTGGCCGAGCACCGAACCGTAGGAGATACCCCACACGTTCCAGTCCCCGAGCCCCAGCGCCATGCGCAGCGCCTTGATGTCGCGGGCGTTTTCGAAAGTGTGGTAGCCGGTCACATCGACGCCGCGCGCCTTCGCGCCCTCGATGCAGGCCCGGGCCTGCTCGAACATCGCGCGCTGGCTGTCGACGAAGTTGTCGGCCTGGAAGTCGGCCCGGTTGCGGTCGGCGAAGAAGGGGCAGAAATCGCCCGAGTAGCCGATGCCGCGCTGTTCGAGAATGTAGAGATCGCGACCGTCGGCCAGCGCGTGATCCTTGAGCCGCTCGGCGTAGACCTCGACCTCGACGCCGGGACCGCCGGTCAGGTAGATCACGGGGTCTTCGCGAACCTCGACCTCGTTGCCGTCCTCATCCTCGCCGCGCGCGGCGATGCGCACGAAGTGCAGCTCGATGGTCCGGCTGCCCTCGACCTCGCGATTTTCGGGGACCTGGATCAGCCCGCACTCGATCTCGCCGGGCTCGTAGTCGACCCGGCCGCGGAAGGGACAGACCACGCTGTCGTAGCCGGTCTGGCGCAGCCATTCGAACGGCTCCGTCGGCGGGGTCTCGACGACCGCATCGGCCTGGCTTTCGATGGCTTCGTCGAAATCGAACGGCACCGGCTCGTCCTGGAAGGCGAGGACGGGCGTGACGGACAGGCACGCGAGCACGAACAGCAGACGCGACATGGGATTCCCTCTGGATGATTCGCAAGCCACAGATTAGCGCAATCGCGGCCTTGCTGGCAGTGTGGCTGATCACGGCCTATAATGCACGTTGTCAAGAATGATTGTCGTTTGAACGCAATGACTGGAGATTCACCCGTGAAGACCTCGCTTGCCTTTTGCCTGGCATTCGGGCTGGCCCTGGCCACCGGGCCCGCCCAAGCCGAAGACGAACCCGACATGATCGGCACCATGGGCAGCATGCAGCTGTTTCTGCACAAGCTCAGCCTGTCGGTGGCCGCCGGCAACCGCGAGCTGATCGATTTCTACGCCCACGAGCTCGAGGAAACGATCGAGGCGGCCGAGTCGATCGAGGAATACCACGACATTCCCGTCGGCCAGTTGACCGAGGCGATGCTGGTGCCCGCTTTCGAGGCCTTCGAAGAAGCCGTCGACGAAGACGCCGCGGAAGACCCCGCGAAACTGGACCGGAAGCTCGGCGAACTCATCCAGGCATGCAACGCCTGCCACCAGGCGACCGGCTACGAATTCATCCACATCGAGCGCAACGAGTCCAACCCGTACATGCAGCGCTTCGAGCCGCGCGACTGAGCGCGACCGGGCGATCGACGCTCGATCGCTTCGGCTGCCGTGACCAATGGGCTATTGGCTGGCCGCCGCGCGTGGTTTAGGCTGCCGGACGAGGCTGGGCCAGTACGCGTCCTGTCGCGATTCCGCCGCACGCCGGCGATGCGACATGGCGCACCACTGACGTTTCGCCCGATCCGGTTTGCCGCTTCAATGGCGCCGCAATCCAAATTTCAGGAGCACACGATATGAAATCGAGAACCTCCCTACTGCTTGCCGGCGCAGCTGCTGCCGTTTGCAGCATGGCGGCGGTGGCCGCCGACAAGGCCGCGCCACTGTCGTACACCGACCAGCTGCCTCCGTTGCTCGATCGCCAGCTGTTCTTCGGTGATCCCGAGATTTCCGGCGCGCAGATTTCGCCCGACGGCGAGCACATGACCTTCATGCGCCCCTTTGACGATGTGCGCAACATCTGGATCAAGGGCATCGACGAGCCCTTCGACGCCGCCCGCCCCCTGACCGACGACGACCGGCCCGTGCCCGGCTACTTCTGGAGCCAGGACAGCGAGTACGTGCTCTACGTCCAGGACAAGGGCGGCGACGAGAACTATCACGTCTGGGCGGTCGATGCCGACGCCGAGCCGGGCGATGGCGAGTCCGTGCCCGAGGCGCGCAACCTGACCGACATCGACGGCGTTCGCGCGCAGATCTACAGCGTGCCCGAATCGACCCCGGATGAGATCATCGTCGGCCTCAACGACCGCGATCCCGCGCTGCACGATGTCTACCGCGTGAACATCGAATCCGGCGAGCGCGAGCTGCTGATCGAGAACGAGCGCAACATCGCCAGCTGGACCGTGGACCTCGAGGGCGAGGTGCGCCTGGCCGTTCGGCAGACCGAAGACGGCGGTACCGAAACCCTGCGCGTGAGCGACGGCGAAGTGGGTGAATCGCTCTACACCTGCTCCTGGCAGGAGTCCTGCAACCCCAGCCGCTTTCACGCCGACAACGAGCGCGTCTGGTTCCAGTCCAACAAGGGCGAGGACAACGACCTGATCGGCCTGTACCTGATGGACGTCGACTCCGGCGAGCTGGAGTTCGTCGAGCGCGACCCCGAGGGCGAGGTCGACTTCGGCGGCGCCGTCTACTCCAACGCCACCGACGAACTGCTGGCCACCGTCTACACCGGCGACCAGCAACGCATCTACCCCAAGACCGACAAGGCCGAGCGGGCCCTGGATTTCCTGCGCGAGCAGCTGCCCGAAGGCGAGCTCGGCTTCCGGCCGCAGACATCCGACGATGCCCTGGTGCTCGTCAGCCTCTCGCGCGATGTCGACCCCGGCACCATCTACCTGTTCAACTGGGACGAGATGGAAGTCAGCGAGGTCTATCGCTCCCGCCCGGACCTTCCGGTCGAGCACATGGCCGAGATGCAGCCGATCCGTTACGAGGCTCGCGACGGGCTCGAAATTCCCGCCTACCTGACCACCCCGAAGGGCGTCGAGGGCGAGAAGCTGGCCCTGGTCACGCTGATCCACGGTGGCCCCTGGGCCCGCGACAGCTGGGGCTACGACGCGCTGGCCCAGTTCCTGGCCAATCGCGGCTACGCCGTGCTGCAACCCAACTTCCGCGGTTCGACGGGCTACGGCAAGGCCTTCCTCAACGCCGGCAACAACGAGTGGGGCGACGCCATGCAGGACGACATCACCGACGGCGTCGAACACCTGGTCGAGCAGGGCCTGGTCGATTCCGAGCGGGTCTGCATCATGGGCGGCTCCTACGGCGGCTACGCCACGCTGGCCGGCATGACCTTCACGCCGGACCTCTACGCCTGCGGCGTCGACATCGTCGGCCCGTCCAACCTGATCACGCTGCTCAACTCGATTCCGCCCTACTGGGGTCCGATCCGCAAGATGTTTACCCTGCGCATGGGCGACCCGAGCAACGAGGAAGGCCGCGAACAGCTCGAGCGTCAGTCTCCGCTCAACCACGTCGGCAAGATCGCCGCCCCGCTGCTGGTCATCCAGGGCGCCAACGACCCGCGCGTCAAGCAGGCCGAGTCCGACCAGATCGTTGTGGCCATGCGCGAAGCCGGCCTGCCGGTGGAGTACATCGTCGCCCCTGACGAGGGCCACGGCTTCCGCGGCCGCGACAACCGCCTCGCCATGTTCGCCCACACCGAGGCATTCCTGGCGACACACCTCGGCGGCCGCCACCAGGAAGACATGGAAGACGAGGTGGCCGAGCGGCTCGAGGAAATCACCGTCGACGTCGATACGGTCGAAGTCGAGGAGCTGGCCGACGAACTCGCCGCGGCCAAAACCCTGCCGCTGCCCAACAGCGACGCCGGCAAGATCGCAACCGGCCGTTTCGGCTACGTCACCGAGATGAAAATGCAGGGCAACGAGATGGAAATGCAGGTCGAGCGCCGTATCGCGCTGGAAGCGGGCGACGACGGCGAGACCATGGTCGTCACCTCCGACATGTCCTCCAACATGGGTGCGGCCAGCGATCAATTCGTGCTCGATGGCGACACGCTGCGGCCGATCAGTCGCAAGCTGGCCCAGGGTCCGGCGACCATCGACGTCGAATACAACTCGCGCGCGGTCACCGGCACGATCCAGGCCGGGCAGGAGATTCCGGTCGACATTGAGCTCGACGCCCCGGTCTACGGCGGCGACGCCGCGCTGGAAGCCGTGATCCTCGGCCTGCCGCTGGATGAAGGCTACAGCACGCCCGTTCGCATCGCCGAAGTCGGCATGCAGCAACGCGTGCGCTACTTCAGCATCGACGTGGAAGGCCGCGAGTCGATTGAAGTTCCGGCCGGAACGTTCGACGCCTGGCAGGTGAGCCTGGAAGCGCTGGACGGCGAGGGCGGCGACCTGACGATGTGGGTCTCGGTCGAGCCCCCGCGCATGGTGCTGCGCGCCGAAGGCAAGCTGCCGGCGCAGATGGGCGGCGGCGAGTACAGCACGGAGCTGACCCGCGTCGGCGAGTGACGCGCGTCATCGTCCACGTTGTCTGAGAGAGGCCCGGCACCGCCGGGTCTTTTTCTTTGAGGGCGTTGGGTGGGGTTGGCGGCACCGGGCGCTTTGGTGGCCTCGACAAGTCAAAATCTGTTTCGCCCGGGCCCGCTTCGCGGGGTCTTGCGGCGACTCACTTTTGTCATTCGCGACAAAAGTAAGCAAAAGCGCTTTTCAAATTCAAAATCCAACGCTCGGTTGTCTCAGGAGATTGGTGACCGTGGGGGCTGGCCCCTTCGGTGAGCGGGCTTCGCGAAGACTCGGTCGGAGGATCCGGTGGCGCTAGCAGGATTGGGGCGAAGCCCGCACGAGGACGGCCCGGCTTCGAAGGTGGCGCGCTGCGCGCGCGGGGGCTCGATTCAGGTGTGTAGGATGCGTGGAGGCCCGTAGGGCCGTAACGCATCGGCTGATGCGTTGCGCTTTGCTCCACGCATCCTACGTTTCTCCGCTACCGCGCAGATGGCGCGCGCAATGCGCGCGGGGGTCAATCCGGAGCGCAAGCCCGGGATTCCTCCCATGGCCACTTTCGGAAACGATCCAGGGCACCACGCGACCAGCCGGGCCATCGCGAAACCCGCTCACCGAAGGGGCCAGCCCCCACAGTCGCCAAGCTCCTGGGGAGCGTAGGATGCGTGGAGGCCCGTAGGGCCGTAACGCATCGGCCGATGCGTTGCGCTTCGCTCCACGCATCCTACGCTTCTCCGCAACCGCGCAGATGGC
>NZ_JBHJMR010000023.1:0-22915 GCF_042310355.1 Wenzhouxiangella indolica
TCTCTCTCGCGGTGGCCCGCGGGCCCCCCCCCCCGGGGGGGGGGGGGGGGGGGGGGGGGCCCCCCCCCCCCCCCCCCCCCGCCCGCGGCGGCCCCCGGCGCCCCCCCCCCGACCGGGAGCGCCGTACAAGCCCGATCGCGGCGTTGGCGCTCTGGCAAAGGGCACCACCCTTCCCGGCGAGCGCCGCCTTGCGCTCGGGCTTGTACGGCGCTCTATAAGTTACAAGATGAGTGACGGGGTACACTAGCGCCGAAAACGCTCGAGCAGGCCGTCGAGTTCATCGAGGCTGGTGTAGCGAATGGTGACCTGGCCCTTGCCGGAGTTCGAGTGCTTGACGCTGACCGGGGCACAGAGGGTCTCGGTCAGTTCCTGCTCGAGGCGCTGGATGTCGGCCGACTTCGGCCCCGGTTTCGGTTTCTTCTCCTCCGGCTGGCCCTCGCGCATGCGCCGCACCAGGGCCTCGGTCTGGCGCACGGACAGGTCCTTGTCGACCACCTCGCGCGCAGCACGGATCTGGTCGGCCCGCTCGAGGGTGAGCAGGGCGCGGGCGTGGCCCATGTCGATGAGCTTGCTGTCGACCATCTCGCGCACTTCGGGGGCGAGCTCCATGAGCCTGAGCAGGTTGGTCACCGAGGTGCGCGAGCGGCCCACGCTCTTGGCCGCCTGCTCGTGGGTCAGGCCGAATTCCTCGATCAGGCGCCGGAGCGCGACGGCTTCTTCGAGCGGGTTGAGGTCCTCGCGCTGGATGTTCTCGATCAAGGCCAGGGCCAGGGTGGCTTCGTCGGCGATCTCGCGCACCAGCGCCGGGATGGTCTCCATGCCCGCCATGCGGCAGGCGCGCCAGCGGCGTTCGCCGGCGATCAGCTCGTAGCGGCCCTGCCGGGCCAGCGGACGCACGACGACCGGCTGCACCAGGCCCTGTTCCTTGATCGAGTCCGACAGCTCCTGCAGGCGGTCGGGGTCCATCGCCGAGCGCGGCTGGTAGCGACCGGGCTCGATCGCGTCGAGCGGCAGCTCCTTGAGCCCCGTCAGTTCGCCGCTGGGGCTTTCCTTCTCGGCCGCCGCGCGGGTCTTGCCGAGCAGGGCGTCGAGGTTGCGGCCCAGGGGTTTCTTCTTGCGCGTAGCGGCCATCGGCTCAGGACTCCTGGATACGACGTTGGTCTTCGGCCATGTCCTGCGCGGTGGCTGAAGGCGTCTTCGCCGCCTCGCCCATGCGCCGCAGGTACTCGCCGGCCAGGCCCAGGTAGGCCACCGCGCCGCGCGAGTCGCGGTCGTAGTGGATCACCGACTGACCGTAGCTGGGCGCCTCGGCCACGCGCACGTTGCGCGGGATGACCGTGGCGTAGAGCTTGTCGCCGAAATGCTCGCCGAGCTGGCGCGAGACCGCCCCGGAAAGATTGTTGCGGATATCGAACATGGTGCGCACCAGGCCCTCGATCTCGAGTTCGGGGTTGACCGAGTCCTGGATCTGCTCGATCGTGCCCAGCAGCGCCGTCAGACCCTCGAGCGCGTAGTACTCGCACTGCATCGGAATCAGCACCGAATCGGCGGCGGTCAGGGCGTTGAGCGTGAGCACGTTCAGCGACGGCGGGCAATCGATAATGATGTGGTGGTAGCGCGAGGCGGCGTTGGCCAGCGCGCCGCGCAGTACGGTGGCGCGATCGTCCTCGTCCATCAGCGCCACCTCGGCGGCGGTCAGGTCGCCGTTGGCCGGCACCAGGTCGAAGCCCATCGCCTCGACCGGCACGGCCGCCTCCGAAATCGCGCACTCGCCCAGCAACACCTCGCAAAGCGTGTTCTGGTCGTCACCGAGCTCGATGCCCGAACCGGTCGTGGCGTTGCCCTGCGGATCGATGTCGACCAGCAGCACGCGGCGCTTGAGCTCGGCCAGCCCGGCGGCAAGATTGAGCGCCGTGGTGGTCTTGCCCACGCCGCCCTTCTGGTTGGTTACGGCCACGATGCGGGCCCGTCGCTGTGTCATGACTTCCTCAGGATGGCCAGGCTGCGGGCACTTTCCGCGCCGGGCACGTTCAGTTCGATGGTTTCGACATTGTACGCATCCGCCACCGCGGCGCACTCGTCTTGTTCCAGCCGGCCCTTCATGGCCAGCAGGGTCGCCCCGGCCGACAGCAGGTGGCCGAGCTGCTCGACCAGGCGCGGCAACGGCGCCAGGGCACGCGCCACCACCTGGTCCGGCGCGGTCTCGGGAACAAACGTCTCGAGGCGGGCCTGCACCGGCTCGATGTTGACAAGGCCGAGTTCGCGGCGGACCTGGCGCAGGAAGCGCACCTTCTTGCCGTTGCTGTCGACCAGCACGAACCGGATATCCGGGCGAGCGATCGCCAGCGGCACGCCCGGCAGGCCGGCGCCCGTTCCGGCGTCGACGATCGTTCGACCCTCAACCCAGCGCAGGATACTCAGGCTGTCGACCAGGTGGCGGTCGACCATGGCCAGGGGCTCGTCGACGGCGGTGAGATTATAGGCGCGATTCCAGCGCGAAAGCAGCGCCAGGTAATCGAGCAGGCGATTCCTGCAGTCTTCGTCGAGCGACAGCCCGAGACCTGCCAGGCCCGCGTCCAGCCTGGCGCG
The DNA here is from genome assembly GCF_042310355.1 of Wenzhouxiangella indolica. NCBI lineage: Bacteria > Pseudomonadati > Pseudomonadota > Gammaproteobacteria > Chromatiales > Wenzhouxiangellaceae > Wenzhouxiangella > Wenzhouxiangella indolica. The sequence continues at coordinate 2,590 of NZ_JBHJMR010000023.1, forward strand.
CAACGTATCGGCGTTCACGGTTCGGCTCGCTCCCCGTCCGCGGTTTCGGTTTCATCGTCGGGCGCGGTCGACGGCGGCAGATCACGATGGTGATGACAGGCGACCTGCTGCCCGCCCTCGAGCATTTCGAGCTCGGGCACCTTTTCGGCGCAGAGCTCGGTGGCGAAGGGACAGCGCGTGCGAAACACGCAGCCCGACGGCGGGTCCAGCGGGGAGGGCATGTCGCCCTGGATCGAGCGACGGGCCCGGGCGCGCTCGCGCACCGGATCGGGGATCGGCACCGACTCGATCAGGGCCCGGGTGTAGGGGTGGCGCGGCTCGCGATAGATGCTGGTGCGATCGGCCAGCTCCATCACCTTGCCCATGTACATCACCAGGATGCGGTCGGAGACGTGGCGCACGATCGACAGGTCATGGGCGATGAAGATCAGCGACAGCTGCAGCTTCCTCTGCAGGTCCTTGAGCAGGTTGACGATCTGCGCCTGGATGGACACGTCGAGCGCGCTGACCGGCTCGTCGCAGACGACCAGGCGGGGATTGACGACCAGGGCGCGGGCGATGCCGACGCGCTGGCACTGGCCGCCGGAAAACTCGTGCGGATAGCGATTGATCTGGTCCGCTCGCAGACCCACCAGCTTGAGGATGCCGGTCACGCGCTCGCGGATCTGCAGGCGCGACATCGACGGGAAGAAGGTCTTGAGCGGCTCGGCGACGATGTCGCCGACGGTCATGCGCGGGTCGAGCGAGCCCTGCGGATCCTGGAAGATCAGCTGGATCTCGCGGCGCTTGCGCCTGAGGGTTTCTTCGCTGGCGCCGACCAGGTCCTCGCCCAGCCACAAGATCTCGCCGTGCCCGGGACGCTGCAGCCCCAGCAACGCCCGCGCCAGGGTTGACTTGCCGCAGCCCGACTCGCCGACGATGCCCAGGGTCTCGGCCGGGTAGACGTCGAAACTCACGCCGTCGACGGCGCGGATGCTGCGGTAGTTGTGGCGAAACAGCGAACCGGTGTCGACGCGGAAGCTCACCTGCAGATCGCGAACCTGGAGCACGGGCTTGCGCATCAGCCGGCCTCCGCTTTCGTCGGCAGGCTGTCGAGATGGCAACGCTTGAACCGACCCTCGCCGAGATCCTCGAAGGCGGGGCGCTCGCGGCACTTGTCCCAGGCGTAGGGACAGCGGTCCCGGAACGGGCAGCCCTCGGGCACGTCGAGCAGATTCGGCGGGTTGCCGGGAATGGCGTGCAGGATGCCCGAGTCGTGGCGATCCAGGCGCGGCACCGAGGCCAGCAGGCCCTCGGTGTAGGGATGCCGCGGGTCGGCGAACAGCTCGTCGACGCCGGCCATCTCCATCTCCTGGCCCGCGTACATGACCAGTACGCGATGACACAGGCCGGCGACCACGCCCAGGTCGTGGGTGATCAGCAGGATGGCGGTCGACGACTGAGTCGAGAGCTCGCCCATGAGCGAGTTGATCTGCGACTGCACCGTGACGTCCAGCGCCGTGGTCGGCTCGTCGGCGATCAGCAGGTCGGGCTGACACAACAGCCCCATGGCAATCATCACGCGCTGGCACATGCCGCCGGAGAGCTCGTGCGGATACTGCTTCATGCGCTGCTCGGGGTCGCTGAGCTGGACCAGGCGAAGCATCTCGATGGCGCGTTCTCGCGCCGGCTTCTTCTTGAGGTTGCGGTGATGGGTCAAGACCTCGACGAGCTGGTCGCCCACGGTCATGTAGGGGTTGAGCGAGGACACCGGGTCCTGGAAGATCATCGAGATCTTCGATCCCCGCACGCGGGTCAGTTCCGACAGCGACATGCCCAGCAGTTCCTGGCCGCGGAACTTGACCGAGCCGGACGCCTGCCCGTTCTCGGCCAGCAGCCCCATCAGGGCCAGCGCCGTCTGCGTCTTGCCCGAACCCGACTCGCCCACCAGCCCCAGCGTCTCGCCGGGCTCGAGATCGAAACTGATCCCGTTGACCGCGTGCACGACGCCGTCGGGGGTGTCGAAGGAGACGGTGAGATCGCGGACTTCAAGCAGGGCCATGGCACATTCCTTCGGAATGAAATCTCAAATCCGAAGCACCAAATCTCAAACAAATTCCAAATCCGAAAATACCAAAACCCAAACGAGCACCCACCGGGTTTCGTTTCGAATTTCGTGCTTCGTATTTCGAATTTCCTTCGAATTTCGTATTTCGGATTTCGTGCTTTTTCATTGTCTGTCCTTCGGATCGAGCGCGTCCCTCAGACCATCACCCAGGAAGTTGAACGCGAACAGCGTCACCGCCAGGAAGCAGGCCGGATAGAGCAGGGACCACGGCGCGGTATCCATTTCCTGCGCGCCCTCGTTGACGAGCGCGCCCCAGGAGGTCAGCGGCTCCTGCACGCCCAGGCCGAGGAAGCTCAGGAAACTCTCGACCAGGATCACCTGCGGGATGGTCAGGGTGACGTAGACGATGACGACGCCGAGCAGGTTGGGCACGATGTGGCGACGGATGATCTGCCACTCGGTCGCGCCGCAGGCGCGCGCGGCCTCGACGAAATCCTTGTTCTTGAGGCTCAGCGTCTGGCCGCGGACAATACGCGCCATATCGAGCCAGTTGATCGCACCGATGGCCACGAAGATCAGGAAGATGTTGCGCCCGAAGACCACCATCAGCAGGATCACGAAGAACATGAAGGGCATGGCGTAGACCGCGTCGACGACGCGCATCATGACGTTATCGACGCGACCGCCGACGTAGCCGGCAAAGGCGCCCCAGGTCACGCCGATGAACAGCGAAACCAGCGTGGCGACCAGGCCCACGAGCAAGGAAATCCGCCCCCCGATCATGGTGCGCACGAACAGGTCGCGGCCGAGCGCGTCGGTGCCGAAGACATGGCCGTTGTCGATCGACGGCGGCGTGGAGTAATTGTCCCAGTCCGGGATCTCGTGATCCCAGTCCGACAGCATCGGGCCGAAGGTCACCAGCGCCACGATCAGCACCAGGATGCCCAGCGCGGCCACCGCCGCGCGGTTCTTCAGCAGCCGCTGCCAGGCATCGACGTACAGCGAGCGCCCGCGCACTTCGCGCGTATCGAGCGCTTGTTCGAAGGCGTCGCGGGCGGCTTCATTCATGAGTCGCTGTCATACCGGATGCGCGGGTCGAGCCAGGCGTAGAGCAGGTCGACCAGGAAATTGAACAGGATGATGAGCACACCATAGAGGATGACCACGCCCATCACCAGCGTATAGTCGCGGTTGAGCGCGCCCTGCACGAAGTAGGAGCCGATCCCGGGGATGGTGAAGATGCGCTCGACCACCACCGAACCGGTGAGGATCGCCGCCGCCGCCGGTCCCAGGTAGGAAATCACCGGCAGCAGCGCCGGCTTGAGCGCGTGGCGCAGGATCACCTCCTTCTCGGGCATGCCCTTGGCGCGCACCGTGCGGATGTAACTGGCGTGTAGCACCTCGATCATCGAGCCGCGGGTGATGCGCGCGATGTAGGCGATCATCGGCAGCGCCAGCGTGATCACCGGCAGTATCATCCGGTCGAAGCTGAAGGCCCAGCCGCCGGCCGGCACCCAGCCGAGCACGATCGCGAACAACAGGATCAGCAGCGGGGCCATGACGAAATTGGGGATCGAGATGCCGACCATGGCGACGCTCATCAACGCGTAGTCGGCCGGCCTGTTCTGCCGCAGCGCCGCCCAGGCGCCGGTCAACACGCCGAGAATCAGCGCCAGGAACAGCGCCGCCCCCCCGAGCGCGAACGACACCGGCGCGCCCTGGACGATCAGATCGTTGACCGACCAGTCGCGGTAGTGGAACGAGGGCCCGAGGTCGCCCCGCGCGATCTGCCAAAGGTAGCGTCCGTACTGGAACACCAGCGGCTCGTCGAGGTGGTACTTCGCCGCCAGGTTGGCCTCGATATCCGGCGGCAAGGCCCGCTCCGAGTCAAACGGCCCGCCGGGCGCGATGCGAATCAGGAAAAAGGCAAAAGTGATCAGGAGGAACAGCGTTGGGATGGCTGATGCCAATCTGCGGAGCGAGTATTTCAACATCGGACCGGGCCCTTGCCGAAATGATCAAGTATCAAGCAACCTTCAGACCCAAAATGACCAAGTACCAAGCACCAATTTACAAACAATGTCCAAATTCCAATGATCCAAACTGCCACTGTGGCGAAGTCGGAGTCGGCATCGACGTCTCGTTTGATCATTCCAAAATTGGTCATTGGTTCTTGTTTGGTACTTGGAATTTGTAATTTGGTCATTCGCGCGCTCACTATTCCGCCTCCGCGCTTTCTTCGACCACCTCATCTGCCACTTCACTCCGCGCTTTCACCAAGTACATATACCGCGTCAAATGGTGATCCATGACGTTTTCATCCCAGCCCTTCAGGCGCGGGTTGATGAGGCGCTTGGTGACGTAGTTGTAGACGGGCAGGATGACCTGGTCGGCCAGGATCATGCGTTCGGCCTCGGCCATCAGGTTGCGGCGGCTGGCGGCGATGCGCTCGGAGGCGATGCGCTCGAGCAGGCGATCGAAGCGCGGATTGTCGTAGCCGGCGTCGTTGCGGCCGTGCTCAGAGTGGAACAGCTCCAGGAAGGTGAAAGCGTCCTGGTAGTCGCCGATCCAGCCCGAGCGAAACACCTCGGTGACCCGGCGCTGGGCTCGATTCTGCAGGAAGACCCGAAACTCCTCGTTGATCAGGCGCGTTCGAACGCCGAGCACCTGCTTCCACATCGCGGAGATGGCCACGGCGATCTTGCGGTGGTTCTCGGATGTGTTGTAGCGCAGCTCGACGGCCAGCGGTCGCTCCTCGCTGTAGCCGGCCTCGCGGTAGAGGCGCCGGGCCGCCTGTTCGCGCTCTTCCTGCGTCATGCCGGCCCAATCGGTCTCGGGCGGTTCGTATCCGGGCAGGCCCGGCGGCACCAGGTTGAAGGTCGGGATCTCGCCGAAGCGGCTGACCCGCTCGGTCAGGATCTCCCGGTCGATGGCGAGCGTGAGCGCCTGGCGCAACTCGAGGTTGTCCTCGAACGGTTCCCGGCCGAGATTGAAGGAGAAAAAGTAGGTCCCGAACCAGGGCGTGACCATCAGCGCCTCATCCAGATTCTTCCGCAGCCACTGGAACTGGTTCGAGGGCACCTGGTAGGTCCAGTGCAGGTCGCCGGCGCGAAAACGGCTGAACTCGGTGTTCTCGTCCTCCAGCGGGTGGTAGACAACGCGCTCAACGATGACCTCGTCGGCGGCCCGGTAGTGCGGGTTGCGGACCAGCTCGATGCGGGATCGAACGCGCCAGTCATCGAGCCTGAAAGCGCCGTTGGAGACCAGGTTGCCCGGCCGGACGTGACTGTCGCCGTGGGCCTCGACCCCCTGGCGCCACACCGGGTAGGTGGTGGGATGCGTCAGCAGGCCCAGGAAGTACGGCGTGGGGTGCTTGAGCTCGACCTGGAAGGTCAGCTCGTTGAGGGCCACCACATCGAGCTCTTCCGGCGGCAGCTCACCGGCGAAAATCGCCTCGGCGTTGGCAACCGGCGAAAGCATGCGGCTGTTGGACGCGCCGGTGGCCGGATCGACGGCCCGCCGCCACGACCAGACAAAGTCTTCGGCCGTGACCGGCTCGCCGTTGCTCCAGCGCCCGTCCGGATCGAGGAAGAAGGTATAGGTCATCCCGTCGCGGCTGATGTCCCAGTGCTGCGCCGCACCCGGCACGATGCGCCCGTCCGGGGCCGTCGTCGTCAGGCCCTCGAACAGGTCGTGCAGGATATTGGACGCGGGCACGCCCTCGGACAGGTGCGGATCGAGGGTCTGCGGCTCTTCGCCGTTGCCGCGGTGGACGACCTGCGATTCGGCCAGGATCTCGGGAAGCGGCCGGCCCTCGTCGTCGAGCACCACCGCAACCGGCTCGGCGAAAACCGGCACCGGCTCGGGCGGCTGCTCGGACTGCTCGCCGCAGCCGGTCAGCAGGGCCGGCAGACACAGCCACAACAGGCGCCTCACGGCAGCGATATCCAGCGCGAGAGATGGATGTCCATGGGATTGTCCTCGAATCCGCGCACGTTCGGGTCCACGAGATGCCTGGAGACATAGTAGTACAGGGGCACGATGACCTGTTCATCGAGCAGCCGGGTTTCGGCCTCCCGGAGCGTGGCGAGCCGCTGATCGCCCCGCTGTCCCTGCGCGCGGCGCACCAGGCCGTCGAAGACGGGATCGTCGAAGAAGGTGTAGTTGCCCGGGCTGTCGCCCTCGAACAGCTGCAGAAAATTGACCGCGTCGCGCCAGTCCGCGATCCAGCCGCCGCGGAACACTTCGGTGATGCGGCCCTGGCGGCGGTTGGCGATGAACACTTTCCACTCCTCGTTGACCAGGCGCGTGTGCACGCCCAGGTGCAGCTTCCACATCGCCGCGATGGCGGCGGCCATGCGACGGTGGGTCAGCGAGGTATTGAATCGCAACTCGACCTTCAGCGGGCGGTCTTCGTCGTAGCCGGCCTCGCGGTAGAGGCGCCGCGCCTCGGCCAGGCGCTCGTCGGCCGGCAGCGGCGGCTCGCGGCCGTCCGGCCAGCCGGGCATGCCCGGCGGCACCAGGCCCCAGGCCGGCAATTCGCCGGAGCCGAGCACGCGCTGGGTAATGATCTCGCGGTCGATGGCCAGGCTGAGCGCCCGCCGCAACTCGGGGGCATCGGCGAAGGGCTCGCGAGAGAGATTGAAAGCCAGAAAGAAGCTGCCCAGGTAGGGCGCGATCCGCAGCTCGTCGCCGAAGCGTTCGCGCAGCCAGTCGATACGGCCCGGCGGAATGGTCTCGGTCACGTGCAGCTGCCCGGCCCGATAGCGGTCCAGCTCGACGTTGGGCTGCTCGATGACGTGCCAGCTCACGCCTTCGAGGGCGACCTGGTCGGCCTGTCGGTAATGCGGGTTGGGTCGGAGCGCCAGGTGCGCCCCCGGCACGTGTTCGGCCAGCACGAAAGCACCGCCGTAGCGCGACGCCGCCTCGCCCGGCCAGGGATAGGTGACCGGGTGCGTCAGCAGTTCACCGAACCAGGGCAGCGGGCGTTCCAGGCGCACTTCCAGCCGGTCGGGCGCCGGCGCGGCGATGCCGAGGGCCTCGACTTCGGCCTGCCCCGTTCGCACGGCCTGCGCGTTTGCCACCGGATCGAGCAGGGCGGCGGTGGGCGATGCCGTGGCCGGATCGAGGGCCCGCCGCCAGCCGGCGACGAAATCCTCGGCCACGATCGCCTCGCCGCCGGACCAGCGCGCCGTCTCGTCAAGCTCGAACGTCCAGACCCGGCCGTCGTCGCTGATCGACCAGGATTCGGCCACACCCGGGATCAACCCGGCCTGCGCGTCGAAGGTCAGCAGCCCTTCGTGCAGGTCGCGCAGCACGTTCAGCGCCGACAGGCTCTGGGCCTTGTGAATGTCGAGCGAGTCCGGCTCGGGGCCGACACCCCGGTGCAGCGTCGCGCCATGCGCCGCACTCACGAGCAGCAAGAAAACAAAAAACACTGGAACCACCGAAAGCACCGAAGACACCGAATTACTCAAACATGGAAAGCATGGCGGCAATCGGGTTGAACCGCCAAGACGCGAGCTTCGGTGGTCTGTACTGGATCCTTGTTGTCTTTTCATTCGGTGTATTCAGTGTCTTCGGTGGTTCCGCTTTTTTCTGGCTCGACTCGGGTTCAGCACGAACTTCCATGCAGCATCCGGACAAAAAAGCGATAATCGGCGCCTCATTCTAGCCGGCAGTTGCGTCTTGAATCCCGACACCATCCTGACCGACAAGCGCGAGCTCGCCGCCTGGCTCGAATCCGGCTGCAAGCCGGAGTCGGACTGGCGCATCGGCACCGAACACGAGAAGTTCGGCTTCTGCACCGAGTCGCTGCGACCGCTTCCCTACGACGGCGAGCGTTCCATCCGCGCCATGCTCGAGGGCATGGCCGAGCAGTTCGACTGGGAGCCGGTGCTCGAGGACGGGCTGCCGATCGCGCTCAAGAAGGACGACTGTTCGATCACGCTCGAGCCCGGCGGGCAGCTGGAACTGTCGGGCGGGCTGCTCGACAACCTGCACCAGACCTGCAACGAGGTCAACACGCACCTCGCCCAGGTGCGCGCCGTGGCCGAGCCCCTGGGCATCGGCTTTTTGGGCATGGGCTTCCACCCGACCGCGAAGCTCGAAGACATCGAGTGGATGCCCAAGGCGCGCTACGTGATCATGCGCAACTACATGCCGAAGGTCGGCCGCTTCGGCCACGACATGATGAAGCGCACCTGCACCGTCCAGGTCAACCTCGATTTCTCCAGCGAGGCCGACATGGTGGCCAAGTTCCGCGCCGCCCTGGCCCTGCAGCCGATCGCGACCGCCCTGTTCGCCGATTCACCCTTCGTCGAGGGCCGACCCAGCGGATACCTGAGCTACCGTTCGCACGCCTGGACCGACACCGACCCCGACCGCACCGGCACCCTGCCCTGGGTATTCGAATCGGGCATGGGTTTCGAGCGCTACGTCGATTACATGCTCGACGTGCCGATGTACTTCGTCAAGCGGGGCGAGCGCCTGATCGATTGCGCCGGCCAGAGCTTTCGCGACTTTCTCGACGGTCGGCTGCCGGCGCTGCCCGGCGAGCGTCCGACCCTGGCGGACTGGGAAGACCATCTCACCACCGCCTTTCCGGAAGTCCGCCTGAAGCGTTTTCTGGAAATGCGCGGCGCCGACGGCGGGCCCTGGCGGCGGCTGTGCGCGCTGCCGGCCTTCTGGGTCGGGCTGCTCTACGACGCCGACAGCCTGGCCGCCTGCCTGGCGATGACCAAAGACTGGAACGCGCACGAACGCGAGCAGCTGCGCCTGGACGTGGCCCGCCTGGGGCTGCGCGCCCGAATCCACGGCCGCAGCGTGCGCGAGCTGGCCTCGGAGTTGCTCGAACTGGCCCACCGGGGCCTTGCGCGCCGGCAACGCCTCGACGGCGGCGGCGAACACGAAGGCGGCTTCCTCGAGTCGCTGCAGAAAGTGGTCGACCGCGGCACCACCCCAGCCGAGGTGAAACTGGCCGCCTACGAAGGCGCCTGGGGCGGCGACCTGTCGCAGCTGTTCCGCCAGTACGCCTACTGAAGCGGTCAGTAGGGCAGGGGCAGCTTCGGCTCCAGCGCCAGGAGCTTGTCGCGGAACTCGCTTCGCACCCGTCCGAGCGCCGTTGCCTCGTCGGCGCCGAAGCGCAGGATCAGCCGGCCGGTATCGGCGTCGACCCGCGCCAGGCCCCAGCGATCGGACCAGTCGGCGCGCACCCCGTCGATGCGGGTCACCAGGGCATCCCCGAAATCGGCCTCCCGGCCCATGCGATCGACCAGGGATTGCGACTGCTCGCGCTCGATGTTGACCACGATTTCCGGGCTGGCACGGAACTGCGGCTGTTCGGCCAGGATCTCGTCGACCTCGCGCGTGTCCGCGGCCAGGATCTCGAGCAGGCGGGCGGCCGCGTAGATGGCGTCGTCGAAGGGATACCAGCGATCGTTGATGAAAAGATGGCCGTTCATGTCGCCGCCGAGCGGCGCATTCTCCTCGCGCAGGCGGCGGGCGACCGGCTGCTGGCCGGTGGCGGTCATCACGCCGCGCCCACCGGCGTGCTCGACCACGCGCTGGAGATGGCCGGAACAGCGCACGTCGAAAACGACGGCCGCGCCCGGATTCGCTGACAGGATATCGGCGGCGAGCAACATCATCAGACGATCCGGCCAGACGATTTCACCGTTCTTGGTGATCAGCGCCAGGCGATCGGCGTCGCCGTCGAACGCGATGCCGAGTTCGGCCTGGAAGTTGCGCACGCAAAGGCGCAAGTCTTCCAGGTCGTCGGGCGAGGACGGATCCGGCCGATGGTTGGGGAAGGCGCCGTCGACGTCGCAGTAGAGCGGAATCAGGTCCACGCCCACGGCCTGCAGCAGCCGGGGAATCACCGTGCCGCCCACGCCGTTGCCGCAGTCGATCACGACCTTGAGCGGGCGCTCGAGCTGAATATCGGTGGTCAGGCGCTTACCGTAGCGCTCGAGGATGTCCTGCTGTTCGTAGCTGCCCTCGCCCTTGACGAAATCGCGGTCCGCTACCCGGCCGGCCAGCTGCGCCATGCCTTCCGGATCGATCAGGTCGCCGCCGATCATGACGCGAAAACCGTTGTACTTGGGCGGGTGGTGCGAACCGGTCACCATCACGCCGCAACCCTCGGCCAGCTCGGCGGCGGCGAACCACAGCAGCGGCGTGGGCACCGCGCCGATCTCGATGACGTTCATGCCGGCATTGCGCAGGCCGCGAATCAGGGCCGAGAGCAGGATGGGGCCGCTGAACCGGCCGTCGCGGGCCACGGCAACGCGCGAGAAGCCGCGTTCGCGGGCCGCCGAACCGATGGCCTGGCCGATCTCGGTCGCCATCGGGGCGGTGAGATCCTCGTCGACCACGCCCAGGATGTCGCCGGGGCGAAAGATGCCGGACGGCAGGGTCGGCAAGCCACCGGCCGCGTCGCCCTGCTCGGACGTTGATGACGCTTCGGCCAACGGCTCGGGTTCCGGCTCCGGCTCCGGCTCCGGTTCGGGTTCGGGTTCCGGTTCCGGTTCCGGTTCGGGTTCTGGCTCCGGTACGGGTTCCGGCTCGGGCTCCGGTTCGGGTTCCGGCTCGGGTTCCGGCTCGGGTTCTGGCTCTTCGTCCAGGCTGAACGCGTCCTGCGCATCCGCCTCGGTGGCCGAATCGGGCCCGTCGTCGCCGCGCCGCGCGTCCTCGTCTTCCAGCGCCAGTTCGAGATCATCGCCGCTCGACGGTACGGCGGTCGTTTCCTCGCCCTGCGCGTCCGGGCCGGTTTCCGCGTTCAGCGCGGCATCGAGCGCGTCCTCCTCGCGGCGATCATCGGCGTCGCTGAACGCGAAGTCCAGATCGAGGCCCTTGTCGGCCTCGGCGCCCGGCGCCTCGTCGGATTCAGATTCGGATTCGATTTCGGGTTCGGGCTCGGGCTCGGGCTCGGGCTCGGCTTCATAATCCTCGCCGGGCTCCGGCAGCGCTTCCTCGTCGGGCTCGATCGTGTCCTGCGCGAAATCGAAGTCGTCGCCGGGCGCGGGGGCAGGCGCCTCGCTCTTCCCGGTCTTGCCAGCGGGCGTGTCCTCGGGTGCGTCGCCTTGCTTGGGCGCGTCCTCCGCCGCTTCGGGGCGGGCGCCAGCACCGTCCTCCTCGGCATCGATCTGCTCGTAGATTTCGTCCAGGTCCGGCACGTCGAACCCGACATCCGCGGCCGGCCGCTTTCGCTCACCGCCGCCCTTGCTCGCCGGCTGACCGGCATCGGCAAAGGGCGCGTCGCCGCCGTGCTCGTCGAGCATCCAGTCCGGCAGTTCCTGCTGGCCGTCGTCGGATTTCGCGTCGCTGGCGCCGGCCGCCGCGGGCGCCTGAGCCGAAGCCGCTTCCGCCGGCGCGTCTTCGGCCGCGGCCGCCCGATCGTCCTCGGCCTCGGCGGACTCACCGGCCGCGGCGCCCGATCGGCGCATCACCGCGCCGGCGCCGAGCAGCAGCAGGCCCAGGGCAGCCACCCCGCCGGCCAGGACGGGCGAGGGCCCGGCAGCCGCGCGGGCGGTCGTCCAGTTCAGGCGCAGCTGGCTGCCGGCAATCGTCGCCTGGCCGTCCGGCACCCGGTCGTCGGCCAGGCGGCCCTTGCTCTCGATGACGGTGTCGCCCTGTTGCAGCGCCAGCCAGCCGTCGGCGCCGGGCTGGGCCAGGCGACGCGTCACCACGCTGACCGGGAGTCGAATGAACAGGTATCCGGCAACGACCGGTTCTTCTTCGGAGTCGGACCGATGCAGCGCCCGGGCGAAGGCGAGATTCTCGTTGGCCGTGCCGGGATAGTGAACCTCGGCCGGCGCCTCACGCTGCCGGCGGGCCTCGAGCAGCATCTGGACGACGGAAAAATCCGGCTCGGGGTAGGCGCCGATCTCGATGTCCTCGACGTTGGCCGGAAACACGCGCACATCGAGCAGGTTGGCCACGCCGGCCGTTCTCAGGCTGCCACGCAGCGCGTCCGAATCCCGCTCACCGGCGAGCACGTCGCGGGCGGCTTCGACCACCTCCGGTGAAGACAAGGCCTCGCTGACCCGCGTGATGGCCGACCCGATGTCGTCAATGGTATTACGCGCGGCATTGTCGGTCGGGCCAGCGTCGCTGGAAGACAGGGCGCTCCAGAGCAACCACAGGGCGGCCAGAAGCACGAGCGCACCGATCGCCATGAGCGCCGGCGCCGCCTGCTTCACGAGTCCGCTGCCGGACAGCTCGGGTCGAGCGGGCAACTTGACCATGTCAGATCACCCCCGTGTGTCCGATGCCCCCGTCCGCCCGCTCGCTCGCCTCGAACTGCTCGACGACATCGAGGCGAACCTGGACCACCGGGACGACCACGAGCTGGCACACGCGCTGCCCGGGCTCGATGCGAATCGGCGCATCGGCGCGATTCCAGCAGGAGATCCTGACCTCACCCTGGTAGTCGCTGTCAATCAGGCCGACCAGGTTGCCGAGCACCAGGCCCTGCTTGTGCCCCAGCCCGGAGCGCGGCAACAGCACCGCGGCCAGCGCCGGGTCGTCGAGATGGATGGCCAGGCCCGACGGCAGCAGGGCAGTCTCGCCCGGCTCGAGGGTGAACGGCTCGTCCAGGCAGGCGCGCAGGTCCATGCCGGCGGAGCCGGACGTGGCGTACTCGGGCAGCGGCCACTCCCCGCCCAGGCGCGGATCAAGAATCCTGACTTTCAGGTCTTTCATCGGTTCGACTTTCCCTCTCGAGCATTCTTTCGGCGATGATAGCAACCAGTTCGCGCGCCAGGGTCGCCTTGGGCTTCGGCGAAAGCGTCCAGTGCTCCCGGGCGCCGTAGACTTCCAGCGCATTGTCCTCCGTATCGAAACCCAGCCCCTTGCCGACCCGGTTGGCGGCGATCAGGTCGAGATTCTTGGCCGCGAGCTTGCCGCGGGCGGCCGCCTCCAGGTCGCGTGTTTCGGCCGCAAAGCCCACGACCATGCGCGGTCGCCCGGACCGAGCGGCCACCTCGGCCAGGATATCGGGGTTGGGCACCAGTTCCACGCTCAGCGACTCGCCGGATTTCTTGATCTTGTCGCCCGACTCGCTCGCCGGCCGGTAGTCGGCCACCGCCGCCACGCCGACGAAGCCGTCGGCGCCGTCGATGCGCGCCATCACGGCCGCGTGCATTTCGCGGGCCGTGCCCACATCGACCCGATGCACACCCGGTGGCGTGGCCAGGGATGTCGGTCCGGCCACCAGGTCGACCGCCGCGCCGGCTTCCACCAGGGCAGCGGCCAGGGCAAAACCCATCCGGCCCGAGGAACGGTTGCCGATGAAACGCACCGGATCGAGCGGTTCGTGCGTGGGCCCGGCGGTGACCACGAACCGCAAGCCCGCCAGCGGGCCGCCCTCTCCGGCCAGTGCCGCCACCAGCTCCGCGGGTTCGAGCATGCGCCCCTGGCCATGCTCACCACAGGCCTGCGAGCCGGCACCCGGCCCCAGTATCCGCATACCGCGCCTTTCGAGCACGGCACAGTTGTCGCCGACCGACGGCGAGGCCCACATGACACGATTCATGGCCGGTGCCAGCCAGATGCGCGCCTCAGTGGCCACGACCAGGGTCGACAGCAGATCGTCGGCCAGGCCAGCGGCGAAGCGGGCGATGGCATGGGCGGTGGCCGGCGCCACGAGGATTTCGTCGGCCCAGCGCGCCAGCTCGATATGCCCCATACCGGCCTCGGCGTCGGGGTCGAGCAGCTGGGTGCGCACGCGATGGCCGCTGACCGCCTGCAGGGTCAGCGGCGTGATGAACGCCTCCGCGCCGGCGCTCATGACCACGCGCACGTCCGAGCCGGCGTCGCGCAGGCGGCGCACCAGTTCCGGTGTCTTGTAGGCGGCGATCCCCCCGGTCACGCCGACCAGAATCTTCTTGCCTTCGAACGTGCTCATGAGTTGTCGAGTCGATTTCCTACACGGAAGCGGGACGGTGGCCGATTTCGAAGGCCCATGCTTGCCGACCAGAATAACGCCCCGGTGACCATCCATAAAGCACGAACATGCGAATAGCCGACTGGCCCATGACCGAACGTCCGCGCGAGCGCCTGCTGGCGAGCGGCCCGACGGGACTCAGCGACGCCGAATTGCTCGCCATCCTGCTCAGAACCGGCGCACGCGGCCGCTCCGCGCTCGACCTCGCCCGCGGCCTGATCAATCATCACGGCGGTCTGCGCGGTTTGCTCGAAGCCGATATCGACGGCTTCTGCGACACGCCCGGCCTGGGCCCGGCCAAGTACGCCCAGCTGCAGGCCGCCCTGGAACTGGCCCGACGCCACCTGCGCGAGAACCTCGAACGCGGCCAGCCCCTGACCAGCCCCCAGGCCACGCGAGAGTACCTGCGCGCGGCGCTCCGGGACAGGCCGCACGAAGTCTTCTGCGCCCTGCACCTCGATACCCGCCACCGCGTCATCGCCTTCGACGAGCTGTTCGCCGGCACGATCGACTCGGCCCATGTCCACCCGCGTGTCGTGGTCGAAAAAGCGCTTTCACGCCGCGCCGCGGCCCTGATCGTCGCCCACAACCACCCGTCTGGCATCGCCGAGCCGAGCCAGGCCGATCTCGCCATCACCCGACGACTCAGGGACGCGCTGGGCCTGGTCGATATCCGCCTGCTCGACCACTTCATCGTCGGCGACGGCGAGGTCGTGTCGCTGGCCGAACGCGGCCTGGTTTGAGCAGCGGACTTGACGCAGCACCGTGGACCGATGGTAGAAAGTGCCCGAGGGGCTCGCATGCGCCAACACGGTACCGGCAGACATGACTCAAAGAAATTGCGCCATCGGACTCAGCCTGCTGGCCGGCACACTACTGGCCTCCAATGTGTGCGCAAGCTCAGTACTCCCGGTTACCTTCGAGTATATGAAGGACGGGACCGATGCGCTGGTCCGGGCGGAAGTCCTCGACAAGGAGGTCAGCCGCGTCACGCTCGACTACGTGGATCGGACGGGGCGCAGGACAGAATCCACAAATATCTACACACGCTATGCGCTGAATATCAAGGACACCCTGTACGGCGACGACCTGGGCGAGTCTGTGACGCTGTACATGCCCGGTGGCGAGTTGGGAAATGAGTTTCGTGAGGTTAGCGATGCATTCGAGCTGGAGCCGGGCTGGGATATCGTCATCCATCTCCAACACGATGAAGTCAACGATATCTATTTCTCCACCGGAACGGCTCACACGGTATTCCTGGCGCGCGAGATCGAGGGACAGGAAGTGTTCGTCAACCTCGCGGATCTTCCGAATGCAACGCTCGACCGCGATGCCCTGTTGAACCTTCGCACCAACATCTCACCCGACGACCGGATCCGCGACCCGGAAGAATCCGCAATCACCAACTACGAGGCATTGAAGAAGATGTCTCGGGCGATCGAAGAATGACCCCTCGACCAATCCTGTCAGCGCAATCCACGAGACGAATCGACCTCTCCACCGAAACCAAAGCAGATCTTGACAGCCCCCCCCCCGGACCTTGATAGGTTCTTCTACAAGGGGCCTGACTTTAAAAACATGGTGTTGACAGTTATGAAAACCTTTCATTCAATCACATTCTTCTGCGTGGCCGGCATGCTGCTGGCCGGCAATGTGTCCGCAAGCTCGGTACTCCCGGTTACCTTTGAGCAGATGAAGGACAACTGGACCGATGCGCTGGTCCGCGCGGAAGTTCTCGACAAGGAGGTCAGCCGCGTCACGCTCGACTACCTGGATCGGACGGGGCGCAGGACAGAATCTACAAATATCTACACACGCTATGCGCTGGAAATCAAGGATACTTTGTACGGGGACGATGTCGGCGGGTCTGTGAGCCTGTACATGCTGGGAGGCGAATTGGAGGATGAGTTTCTGGAGAATAGCTCTGCATTCGAGCTGGAGCCGGGCTGGGATATCGTCATCCATCTCCAGCACGAAGAAGTCAACGACATCTATGTCTCCGCCGGGACGGCTCACACGGTATTCCTGGCACGCCGGATCGAGGGGCAGGAAGTGTTCGTCAATCTCGCGGATCTTCCGAATGTAACGCTTGACCGCGATGCCCTGTCGAACCTGCGCACCAATGTTGAAGTGAACGAGCGGATCCGGGATCCAGAGGAGCCGCCGCTCCTCGAGTATGAAACGCTCGAGAGGATGTTTGCGGAGGAACGCCAGTGAGTGTCACTATCAGCGGGGCGATCAAGACCCAAAGCCATGCCTTTCGAGGATTCTTCGTTCTTGCGCTATCGTTGCTGCCTCTCGAGCAAACCGTGGCGCAGCTCAATCCAAGTTCGGAGGAGCCATCGGAGGTGCGTCGGTGGGCTTCCGGACAAACCCAGTTCTACCTGGGCTCTACGGGCCCGTCGGCCCTTGTCGGCGGCGAGGTTGAAGAGCTCGATCAGCAACTGCTCATCAATGTAGCGTTTGCCTGGAACTATGCTGGCGCCAACATACAGTATGGTGTTGAACCGGACTGTGTTCAGGGTGACCTGTCTCCATGCCCTCCGCTGGGTGACCCAATTGGGAATGGGCAGAATGAGATACATTTCAATTCGAGAAGATTGTCAGGCCTGGAAAACGACCTTGGAACACGATTGTCGCGTGGACAGCCTTATCAGTCCTGCATCCAGCTTCCTTCCGGCATCTGCGTCGAAGGCTGGTATCAGGAAGCCGATATTTTCATCAACCGTGACCTGCTTTTCTATACATGGCTTGACGGCACCTGTGAACCTGGCGCCAGTCCTCCTTCATCTGCAGAATTCGTGGAACAAGTCCTGCTTCACGAGATGGGCCATGCACTGGGCCTATTTCACCCGGGCGACGAGACAGGGCACATCATGTCGGATGGCTTCGGTTGCGAGGCCTCTCCGGCACCGGGCAGGCCCCTTGGGCTGACGGAGAAGGACAAGAAGCAGCTGCGTGCACTGTATGGCCCATTTGACGACGTGGCCGTAGGCATCACTTCGCCTCCGGGCAGCAATACACCGATCTTCCCCGGAAATACGCTCAATCTGGCTGCCAACACCTCGGGGCGCTCGTCAAGTGAAGACCAGGCGCCATCCTCATCCTATTCGCTTCTCTGGCGGAGCGGCGATGACCAACTGGGGTCAGGCGAGAGCATCTCCGTACCTACCGATCTCATTCAGCCCGGGACTCAGGAGATTGTTGCCGAGGCTGTTGATGCACAAGGAGAGCGTCTTGGCAGTGATTCAGTGATGGTCGAAATGGTTACGGAGATCGCTTCGGACGAACACGACATGTTCCATCCTATCCCTTGTGTAGAACACGTGGGAAAGTCGAATGGAGAGTGTGTGCTCATTATTCGGGAAGAGTGGCAGGCGGGCCGCTGCGGATGGTCAAGCAATTCAAGCGAAGCGACCCTAAGTGAAGTGGGCTCCGGCCAGACGTTTCCGGTGACAAAAGCCGGCGACTTCCATTCCCCCTGGGGGCAGGGCTGCGAGGACTTCCAGTGGTTTGAGCTTTTTCATTACGCTTGGCCCTCTGCTGACTCGAACCCGATGCAGCTTCACTTTCAACATACAGCATACAGGTATGGCAACGTGACCGCCCAGAACAACATCACGGGACCCGTCTACAAGGTGACTCCGACACTGAACCATCTTGATTTTCCTTTGGCATGCCACCGTACCGTTGGGGATGCGTCGTGCGAACTGGAGATCAGCTGGGAGGAGCACTACTTCGCCCCATCATCAGCGCTTTTCGCTCGCAACGCCAGTCAGACGCAATGGACAAAGTCGGCTGATATGGCACTTGCTTCCGGAGCGCTGACGCTTGAAATGGATGGCAATCAGGAGTACCGCGATTTTCGAGCATTTCAATACGGTTCCGACGTGAAGATCCCGGACAGCAGCCAGGGACTTCCGGACTTCCGAACGGTGATCTCGGCACCCGAGGGTAGAATGGCTTCGGATCTGCGCGTCCGGGCAGTAGGGCCCATAGATCCCACCGCAGCGCCCGCTTCCGGAAGCTGGCATAACCCGGACCGCTCAGGCAACGTGCTCTTTGTTTCTCGAAATCCCAGCAACCAGTATTTGATGGTCTGGTTGACATACGATGAGTCCGGATCACCGGTATGGTATTTGAGTGATCCAATGGCACCCTCAAACGGCATACTAGAATCGACGCTCTACAAGCCGGTTTTTGATCATGGGTCGTCTTCGATCAGCCTGGAAGACATTGGCACCTTGCGCCTTTCACTTGCGGCGGATTCGGTGGGCGTTCTTTCATGGATGATAGATGGCGAGAGCGCGGGACAGCCCTCCTACGGGGCTGAGCGAGTTGAGTTCTTGCATGGAGGTGCTCAGGAAACAGGATATTGGGCGAGCAGCCATCCAGGCCTTTCTGTTGGCGTGAGCGTTTCAGGGCAGGGAGGCCAAGCGACCACTGTGATTTATCCGTTGTTTTACGACAGCTCGGGTGAGCCTGTCTGGGTCCAGGGCATTAGCCCGGGAGACCCGGAGCTGGAGAATACGACCGACTTGACTCTGTTTGACACAGAAGGATTGTGCCCATCGTGCGTGGGAGAACCTATGGAACTGCTATCCCATGGGGCTGGAAGCATAGGTCTATCGTTGGGATCAAATGCGAGGACATGGCTTGATGCCTCGCTGCCAAGCCAAGCACCTGTCGTAATCGGTTCAGAGAATGTACCGGTCGCGCTGACGAGAATTACGATGCTATCGCAACTTTTGGGCAAGTAGCTATCCCCCGGCAAAGCCGGTAGAGAGGAAGAAGCAGCGCCTCAGAATAAAGCACCGTCGGGTGATTGAATCGAGCAACCGAGGTTCTTGAGCAGGCCGTCCTGGAGGCCGTACATCAGGCCGTGGATTTCGAGGTGTTCGCCCCGGCGCCAGGCGCGCTGGACGATGGGGGATTCGGCCACGCGACCGACGCCGTCGACGACGTTGAGCTCGGCCAGCCGGTCGAGCCGGCTGTGGTCGTCGCCCAGGGCATCGAGCTCGTCACGCCGACGCCGACCGATGCGCCGGATCGGCTCGAGCCAGTGGTCGGCCAGGCCGTGGACGACGTCTTCGGAAGCGGCCTTGACCCCGGCGCAGCCGTAGTGGCCGCAAACGACGATCTTGCCGATACCGAGCACCTCGACGGCGAACTCGAGGGTGGAGAGGAAATTCAGGTCGGCCGGGTGCACCACGTTCGCGACGTTGCGGTGGACGAAGATCTCGCCGGGGTCGCGCCCGGTGATGACATTGGCCGGCACGCGCGAATCGGCGCAGCCGATCCAGAAGTAGTCGGGTTTCTGCACGGCGGCCAGGCGCTCGAAGTACTCAGGCGATTCGCCCAGCATTTTCTCGGCCCAGGCGCGGTTGCCGCGAATCAGGTGGTCGGGCATGGTCGGGGTTCTACCGATGCGAAAGTCGGCATTGTAAGCCGCCCGGGCGGATGGCTCCAATGCATGGGATATCGGCTTCCACCAATTGGTGCTCGCGGGTTAACCCAACTCGCTGATCTGCTCTTTGGACTCGGGGCGTTTGGTGGGCTGGCGCTACCGGGCGGTGTGGGGACCTCGACACGTCAAAGGCGGTTTCGCCCGGCCTGCTTCGCAGGCGCTTTCGGCGAGTACCTTTTTTCCAAAGCGAAAAAAGATACGAAAAATCGCTTTTCAAATTCAAAGTCCCACGATCCGGGGTTTCAGGACTGGAACCGGGAGGAGGCTGGCCCCTTCGGTGGGCGGGCTTCGCGAAGACTCGGTCGGAGGATCTGGTGGCGCTAGCGGGAATGGGACGAAGCCCGCACGAAGACGGCTCGGCTTCGAAGGTGGCGCGCTGCGCGCGCGGGGGCTTGATCCAGGCGCGTAGGATGCGTGGAGGCCCGTAGGGCGGTAACGCATCGGCTGATGCGTTGCGCTTCGCTCCACGCATCCTACGCTTCTCCGCAACCGCGCAGATGGCGCGCGCTCAGCGCGCGGGGGTCAATCCGGAGCGCAAGCCCGGGGTTCCTCCCATGGCCACTTTCGGAAATTATCCCTGGCACCACGCGACCAGCCGGGCTGTCGCGAAGCCCGCTCACCGAAGGGGCCAACCCCCACAGTCGCCAAGCTCCTGGGGAACGTAGGATGCGTGGAGGCCCGTAGGGCCGTAACGCATCGGCCGATGCGTTGCGCTTCGCTCCACGCATTCTACGCTTCTCCGCAACCGCGCCGATGGCGCGCGCAAAGCGCGCGGGGGTCAATCCGGAGCGCAAGCCCGGGGTTCCTCCCATGGCCACTTTCGGAAATTATCCCTGGCACCACGCGACCAGCCGGGCTGTCGCGA
>NZ_JBHJMR010000024.1:0-17101 GCF_042310355.1 Wenzhouxiangella indolica
GTGTTAGCCCAAAGCGCTAATGTCCCCTTTCCGCAAAGTTAAAGTGTCCCCTTTTTATTCTGACAAGGAGCGGGGCCATGGATCGGGAGACGATTGCCATGAGTCACAAGGAGCTGGACCGGGTCGGGGTGATCCGCAAAGTCGCTGATCGGGAGCTGGTTCAGCGCGAGGCGGCGCTGCAGTTGGGATTGAGTGTGCGCCAGGTCAAGCGCCTGGTCCGAGCCTTTCGCGACCAGGGCGCTGCGGGCTTGGTCTCTGGGCATCGCGGCCGGCCTGGCAACAACCGCATTGACGCCTCGGTACGGGATCATTTCATCGGGCTGGTTCACCGCCACTACCACGACTTCGGCCCGACCCTGGCTCACGAGAAGCTGACCGAGATGCACGGTTTCGACCATTCCGTCGAGACGCTGCGCGCTTGGATGATTGCCGA
Organism: Wenzhouxiangella indolica; assembly: GCF_042310355.1. Taxonomy (NCBI): domain Bacteria; kingdom Pseudomonadati; phylum Pseudomonadota; class Gammaproteobacteria; order Chromatiales; family Wenzhouxiangellaceae; genus Wenzhouxiangella; species Wenzhouxiangella indolica. Next base: position 434 of record NZ_JBHJMR010000024.1, read on the forward strand.
GGGCCTGTGGCAGTCCCGGAAGCGGCGCCAAGCCTCGATCCACCAGCGACGGCCAAGGCGCCCTTGCCGGGGCGAGCTGGTTCAGATTGACGGCTCGCCACATGCCTGGTTCGAGGATCGCGGTCCCAAGTGCTGCCTGATCGTGTTCATCGACGACGCCACCAGTGAGATCGGCGCGGTGCGCTTTGTGCCGGCCGAGACGACCCAAGCCTACATGGAGACGCTCGACACCTACCTGCACGACCACGGTCGCCCGGTGGCCTTCTACTCCGACCGCCACGGCATCTTCCGGATCAACCACCCCGACCGGGAAGGCGACCTGACCCAGTTCTCGCGCGCGCTCAAGACGCTCGACATCGGCGCCATCCACGCCAACACGCCCCAGGCCAAGGGGCGGGTCGAGCGGGCCAATCAGACCCTGCAAGACCGCCTGGTCAAGGAACTAAGGCTTCGCTCGATCAGCGACATCGACGCCGCCAACGCCTTTGTGTCCGAGTTCATCGCCGACTACAACCGACGCTTCGCCAAGCCGCCGCAGAGCCCCGTTGACGCCCACCGGCCGCTCCTGCATGACGCCGGCGAGCTGGCCCTGATCCTTTCCATCCATCACACCCGCAAGCTGTCGAAGAACCTCACCTGTCAGTTCCACAACCGCGAGTACCAGATCACCGGCCAGGGCAAGGGCTATCGGCTCAGAAAATCGTTCGTGACGCTCTGCGAGGACTTCGACGGCCAGATCACCATACTCAGTAAAGGACAAGCGCTCAGTTATCGGCTGCTCGAACAGGGGGAGCCGCCCATCCCCATCGAGGATGAAAAGTCCGTACTCGGGCGAATCGACCAGATCAAACAGCAGCAAGCCACCAGAACCGCCCACAAGCCGCCGCCGGACCATCCGTGGAGAACCGGCTATCTAGGCCGAACATCCTGACCCCGGAGGGGACATTTCTACTTTGCAGAAAAGGGGACGTTTCTACTTTGGGTTGACAGTTAGCAGCCCGGCAGCCGCCGTGCCGGCAGTCAGGGACGACAAGACAACGGGAACTCGAAGCACTAGTGAGCTGTCTGTTGTATTGTGGTACTCCACCCCGAAACCGGGAGGTTCACATGAAAAAGCAAGCATCCGTGTTCGCCAGTCTTCTCGCGCTTGGCCTGATCGGCTGCGCAAGCGCCCCCGAACCGCGCGCGACTTCCGAAGTCGACAAGGCCTACGTCGGCGCTGTCGAGCGCAAGGCGCGCAGCATGGGCGTCGATGTGCAGTGGATCAACCCGCCGAGACGCGCGCGCCAGCAGGTCGAAGAGGAAGGCTGAAAGACCGGCTAAAGCTAGAGCTCGAGCGGGTCGACGTCGACGTGCCAGCGTACCCGGCGCGCCTCGGTCAGCCCGTGCAGGACGTCTAGCGCGCCGGCGAGGTGATTGGCCAGCGTGGCCCGGTTGTCGGCCTGCAGCCACAGCTGAAAGCGCCAGTAGCCGCCGCGCCGCGCCAGAATGGCCGGCAAGGGGCCGATGATCTCGATGCCCGGGCGCGCCAGCGCTCTTGCCGCCCGGGCCAGAAAGGCACGCGCCGGCTCGGCCTGGTGCGCTTCGGCGCGCAGCATCGCCAGCGCGCAGGCCGGCGGCAGCCGGGCCTGCACGCGCTCTTCCAGAAGCGGCCTTGCGTAGGCCCGGTAATCGCCCCGCCCCAGGGCCTCCAGCAAGGGATGCTCGGGATGGCGGGTGAGCAGCATGAACGCCCCCTCCCGATCTCCGCGGCCGGCACGCCCGGCCACCTGGGCAACGGTTTGACCCAGGCGCTCGGGCGCGCGGAAATCCGCACTGAACAGCGATTGGTCGACGTCAAGCACCGCCGCCAGGCTCACGCCCGGCAGGTGATGGCCCTTGGCCAGCATCTGCGTGCCGACCAGTACGCAAGGCTCGCCGCCGCGCACGCGCTCGAGCAGTTCGCCGAACTCGTGCTTGCCGCTGAGCGCATCGCGATCGACGCGGTGCACCGGCACGTCGGGGAACAAGTCCTTGATCTGCGATTCCAGGCGCTCGGTGCCGGCGCCGAGCGCCAGCAATTCCGGTGAGCCGCAGTCGGGGCAGCGGCGCGGTTCCGGGCAGTGGCTGCCGCAATGGTGGCATTGCAGGCTGCCGCGCCCCTGGTGATAGGTCAGGTGCGCGCTGCAACGCTGGCAGTCGGCCTGCCAGCCGCACTCGGCGCACATCAGCACCGGCGCGTAGCCGCGGCGGTTGCGGTAGATCAGCACCTGGCCGCCCTCGCCAAGGTGGTGGCGCACGGCCTCCACCAATTCCGGCGCCAGGCTCGCGCGCGAGCCGCGTTGGTCGACGATGCGCCAGCGCGGCTGCCGGGCGGCCCCGGCGCGATGCGAGAGTTCGAGCATCCGGTAGCGACCCTGGTCGACGTTGTACAGGCTCTCGAGCGAGGGCGTGGCGGTTCCCAGCACGACCGGAACGCCGGCAAAGCGGGCGCGCAGCACGGCCACGTCGCGACCGTGGTAGCGCGCGCCCTCGCCCTGCTTGAAGGAGCTGTCGTGTTCTTCGTCGACCACCACAAGGCCGGGCCGGGCCATGGGCAGGAACACCGCCGAGCGCGTGCCCACCAGCACGCGCGCGGCCCCCGAACGCGCCGCCTGCCAGCAGGCCAGGCGCTCGCCCGCGCTCAGGTCGGAATGGTAGAGCCAGGCGGGCTCGCCGAGCCGCGACTCGATGCGCCGCACCAGCTGCGGTGTCAGCCCGATCTCGGGTGCCAGGATCAGCACTTGCCGGCCCTGCTGGAGAATGCGTCGGGCCGCCTGCAGGTAGACCTCGGTCTTGCCCGAGCCGGTCACGCCGGCCAGCAGGAAAGCGCTGAAGCGCCGGCGATGATGCAGGATGGCGGCCACGGCCGAGCGCTGCTGTGCGTTGAGTGCGGGGCCGCTGGTGGCCGCCGCCGGCGGTGGATGATCGAGGGGCTCGAGCAGGCCGGCTTCGCTCATGCGCCGAAGCACGTCCACGGCGGCCCCACTGGCCGCCATCAGTGCTTCGCGCGTCATCGCGCCCCGTGCGAGGCAGGCCTGCACTTCGGCCTGCCGCGGCGCGCGCGCAAGGTCGGCTTCCCGGCCCGCTTCGGTCAACCGGTAGGCCACCGGCGGGGGTGGGCGAAAGGCCTTGCTGCGCCGCAGCGCGCCGGGTAGCAGCAGGTTGACCGCTTCGCCCGGGGCAAAGGCCCAGTAGCGGGCACACCAGTCGATCAACTCGAGCATGTCCGCCCCGATCAGCGCGTCGTCGAGCACGCGCTCGATGGGACGCAACGATCCGTGAGAGACCTGATCGGGCTGGCCGTGGTCGAAGACCAGGCCGACCAGGCGGCGCTTGCCGAAGGGCACGAGCACGCGCGAGCCTTTCGGCGGCAGGGCCTGGCACGGAGCGGGGAGGTAATCGAACAGGCGCGGCAGCGGGACCGGCACCGCCACGCGCGCCACCCGGGTCGGCGGCGCGCTCATTTCAGGTCAATCCAGTACAAACGCCGGAACAGCGCGGGGCCACCGGGGCCTACTGAGTCTGGCGATGCGCCAACAGGCGCTCCTGGTCGAGACCGATGAGATCGCTGAGAATCCGCGCGGTCTCTTCCAGGTACAGGTCCTCGTCCTCTTCCTCGTCACCTTCGCCTTCGGCGTCGGCGTCGGCATCGGTTTCAGCATCGGCGTCCTCTTCCCGGACCTCGTCCTCGGTCATGGCCATGTCGCCGTCTGTGCCGAATCGGTCGGAGCGCCGTTCCTCGGCCTCTTCCATTTCCTTGCGGCGCTCGGACTCCAGCAGTGAGATCGTTTCGCGTTCGCTGTCGTCTTCCCACTCGGCCAGGTCCTCGACCAGGCCGGCCAGCTCCTCGTCGGACTCCAGCCGCATTTCGTGGCGATGGCGCGCCAGGTCGATCAGGGGCTCGAGATCGGCGACGGGCTCGTAGTCCGCCGGGTCGATTTCGGCCCAGGGCATGGCGAAATCCAGCGCGCTCTCGCCGTAGTCCTCGGGGTCGCCCGGGGTAGGCAGGCGAATGTCGGGAACCACGCCCTTGCTCTGGGTCGAACCGCCGGCGATGCGGTAGAACTGCGCCATGGTCAGCTTGAGCTGGCCCAGCTTCGTATCCTCGCCGCGAGCCATGTTGTCGAGGTTGATCAGGTTCTGCACCGTGCCCTTGCCAAAGGTGGGCTCGCCGATGATCACCCCGCGCCCGTAATCCTGGATGGCGGCGGCAAAAATCTCGGAGGCCGAAGCGCTGCGCCGGTCCACCAGCACGCCCAGCGGCCCTTCCCAGGCCATGCCGGGTTCGTTGTCGGATTTGAGTTCGACCTTGCCGCGTGAATCGCGCACTTGCACGATCGGGCCGGTGTCGATGAACAGGCCCGTCATGGTCGTTGCCTCCACCAGGGCCCCGCCGCCGTTGCCGCGCAGGTCCATGACGATGCCGTCGACGCCTTCGGACTTGAGTTCGTTGATCAGCTTGCGCACGTCGCGCGTACTCGAGCGATAGTTGGGCTCGTTGCGCGAACGCCCCTCGAAGTCGACGTAGAACACCGGCACGCGGATGACGCCGATGCGGCGGCTGTCGTCGCCAGCGGGCAGTTCGATGATCTCGCTGCTGGCGGCCTGCTCTTCGAGCTTGACCTCGTTGCGCACGATCCGGATGACCTTCGAGGGGCCGCTGATGCCGGTATCGGCCGGGAGCACTTCCAGGCGCACGACCGTATCGCGCTCGCCGCGGATCTTGTCGACCACGTCATCGAGACGCCAGCCGACGACATCGACGATCTCGCCGTCGTCGCCCTGCCCGACGCCGACGATGCGGTCGCCGGACTCCAGGCGACCGTCGAGGTCGGCCGGGCCGCCCGGCACGACTTCCATCACCGTGGTGTACTCGGTCTCGCGCTGCAGCATCGCGCCGATACCGTCCAGGGACAGGCGCATGGAAATCTCGAAATTCTCCGAGGTGCGCGGCGACATGTAGGACGAGTGCGGCTCGATCGAACGCGTGAAGGCGTTCATGAAGAACGAGAATACCTCTTCGCTATTGAACTCCTGGATGCGGTCCCGGAGGGTTTCGTAGCGCTCGCTGAGGGTCTCGGTGATCTCGTCGTCGTCCTGGTCGGCCAGCTTCAGGCGCAGCCAGTCGTTCTTGACCCGCTTGCGCCACAGCTCGTCGAGCGCCTCGGCGCTTTCGGCCCAGGGTGAGTCGCTGCGGTCGAAGTGGTAGTCCTCATCGACTTCGAAGTCGAATCCGCCTTCGACCAGATCCAGGGCGTGCTCGATGCGCTCGTTCGAACGCTCGACGTAGCGGTTGAAGATGTCGTAGGCCGGGTCGAGGTCGGCGGTGCGCACGGCATCGGCCATGTGCGGCCGGTACTCCGACAGCGCCTCGATATCGGCCGCCGTGAAGTACATGCGGTTGGGATCGAGTGCCGACAGGTACTGATCGAACACCCGCTCGGAGAAGGCTTCGTCGAGCTCCGGATTGCGGTAGTGATAGCTGGTCATGAACCGCGAGGCGAGGCGGCTGGCGAAGCGGTGCTTGGCCTCGGGGCTGAGCGAAACGGCGGACTCCGCTGCGGCGCTGGCCTGCCCGGAAGGTTGCTGAAGCAACAGGGCGGGTACCACCAGCACGGCCAGCAGGGAGACGAGAAAGAGTCGGATCGAGTTGATATTCATGTCAGCTATGACCGGATCAAGCGGTGGAAGTTTGCCGCGCATTGATTGCGGGCCCGTCACCTGTCACGGCATGGTAACCCATCAGTTTGCAGAACGCCGTCAGCAGCCGGCCTGCCATGTCGTCCCAATCGGCCGGGCCGACCTGGTCGACGACCTGGGTCATGGTCAGACCGCTGAATCCGCAGGGATTGATCAGCGAAAACGGCGTCAGGTCCATGTCGATGTTGAAGGCCAGGCCGTGATAGGTCCGGCCGCGGCGCACCTTCAGGCCGATGGAGGCGATCTTGGCGGCCCCGACGAACACCCCGGGGGCGCCGTCCTGGCGGCTGCCCTCGACACCCAGGTCGGCCAGCACGTCGATCACCGCCTGCTCCAGGCGATCGACCAGGCAGCGCACGCCCACACCCTTGCGCTCGATATCGAGCAGCGGATAGGCAACCACCTGGCCGGGCCCGTGATAGGTCACCTGCCCGCCGCGGTCGGTCTGGACGATGGGAATATCGCCGGGATTGAGCAGATGCTCGGGCTTGCCGGCCAGCCCCTGGGTAAACACCGGATCGTGCTCGACCAGCCAGATCTCGTCGCCGGTGGCCTCGTCGCGCGAATCCGTAAAGTCCCGCATCGCCGCCCAAACCGGCTCGTATGAGCGCCGACCGAGCCGTCGCACGGTCAGTTCGCGCGAGTCCCGAGTCCCGAGTCCCGAGTCCCGACCGCTCACAGCGTCATCTTCACCGCGTCGAGCGCCCGGATCTCGGTGTAGATGATCTCCAGGTGCCGACGCGACTGCGCCTCGACCACCACCGTGATGCTCTCGTAACGGCCCTGCCGGCTCGGGCGAATGGACACATCGCGCTCGTCGGGCAGTTCGGCGTGCCGGCTGATCACGCCGAGCACCTCGCGCAGCGAATCCTCGCCGGCGACGACCATCGCCTTGACCGGCCAGTTGCAGGGAAATTCCAGAACGCCGTCTTTTTCGGTTTCCATCAGTCTCCCCCGAAGAGTGATCCGACCCAGAGCCGAAAACCATCCATGCTGCGCCCGAAAAAGCCGGCCTGCTCGACCGCGCCGAGGGCCACCAGCGGCCGGTCGGCGAGATCGCTGTCGTCGAGCGCAACCACCAGGCGCCCGACGCGCTCGCCCGCCTCGAGCGGCGCGGTCAGGGTGCCGTTGACTTCCAGCCTCGCCTCGAGCGCGTCGTAGCGCCCGCGCGGGATGGTCACGAACAGGTCGCGGTCGACCCCCAGGGCTACTTCGTCGGCCGCGCCCTTCCAGACCGGCTCGACGCTGATCTCGTCGCCGGATTCGTAGAGTTGGTAGGTCTCGAAGAAGCGGAAACCGTAGTTGAGCAGAGACTGGCTGGCGGTGGCGCGCGCTTCCTCGCTTTCGGTCCCCATGACCACGCTGATCAAGCGCATCCCGTCGCGCATCGCCGAGGTCACCAGGCAATAGCCGGCCGACTCGGTGTGACCGGTCTTGAGCCCGTCGACCGAAGGATCGCGCCACAACAGGCGGTTGCGGTTGTGCTGGCGAATCCCGCCGTAGGTGTATTCGCGCTCGGAATACCAGCTGTAGAAGTCGGGGAACTGGCCGATCAGGGCGCCGGCCAGGCGGGCGATGTCGCGCGCGGTGGTGTACTGGTCGGGATGCGGCAGCCCGGTGGCGTTGACGTAATTGGTGCCGGTCATGCCGAGCTCGCGCGCGGCCTCGTTCATCATGCCCGCGAACACCTCCTCACTGCCGCCGACGTGTTCGGCCAGGGCCACCGACGCATCATTGCCCGACTGGATGATCACGCCCTTGAGCAGTTCCTCGACGCTGACGCGCGTGCCGACCTCGATGAACATGCGCGAGCCTTCCGTGCGCCAGGCCTTCTCCGACACCAGCACCTCGTCGGACAGCGCCAGGTTGTCGTCGGCGATCTCGGAGAACACCACGTAGGAGGTCATCAGCTTGGTGATCGAGGCCGGCTCCACCTGCGCATCGGCTTCGAGTTCGGACACCACGGTGTCGCTGTGGAAATCCACCAGTACGTAGCTGGTCGCGCCGACCGAGGGTGCCGACGGCACAGGCGACTGGGCCGAGCAGAGTGGGCTGACGGTCAGCACAAGGCCGACGAACAGCAGCGACAGGAGGTTACGTGGGGCGAAGATCATGGGTCAGGGTTCGCTTGAAAGTTGTCTGGAGTCGAGACGAGGTCTCAAGGATAAACGTAACGGGCGCGGCCCAGGCCGAGTTCGGCCACCCGGTCGACCAGGGCGATGGCCCGGGCGACTTCGTCGACCGGGCCCAGGCGCACGCGCCAGACCCGGCCGGCATCGGTGCGCGCCGCTTCCGAATCAATGGGTCCGATTCCCGCGCGTTCAAGGTCGGCCATCACGCGCTGCGCCCGCTCGCGCTCGGAAAACGCGCCAACCTGGACGTAGACGGGCAGCTTCGCCGGGCGCGGCGTGGGGCTGGCGGCGTCATCGAAAGTGATCGCCCGCACTTCCACCGGTGCGGTACCGAGTTCGGTCATGCCCAGTTCGCTGGCCGCTCCCCAGGACAGGTCGATGATGCGGTCGGGATGAAACGGGCCGCGATCGTTGACGCGCACGATGATGGTCTTGCCGGTGTCGAGCCGGGTGACTTCCACCCAGGTCGGCAGCGGCAGCGTGCGGTGGGCGGCCGTGAGCTGATAGAGATCGTAGGGCTCGCCCGAGGAGGTCGGGCGGCCGTGGAACTTGGTGCCGTACCAGGAGGCAACACCGCCTTCGCGGTAACCGGCGGCGCTGTCGAGCACTTCATAGCTGCGCCCGAGCACCTCGTAAGGGCTGTGGTTGCCGTAGGCGCTGCGCGGCTCGGGCCGCGGGTCGGGTCGCTCGATCAGGGCCGGATCGAGGCGCTCGGACGGCGGTCCGTCGGGCGCCTCGCGCACGGCCTCGCGGCCGCAGGCGGCCAGCAGGAACACACCCAGCAGGACGGCGAGTGTGCGCGCGGGCCTCATTGGCGCTGCCGTCGGATCTCGCCGGCCAGTTGCGTGACCGCCATGGCATAAAGCGGCGAGCGGTTGTAGCGGGTGATGACGTAGAAATTGTTCAGCCCCACCCAGTATTCCGGGCCGTCGGCCTGTTCGAGCTCGATCAGCGTGGCTTCGGTATCGCCGGGCAGGTCACCGGCGTCGAACTCGATCCCCATGGCCGCGAGCTCGTCCAGGCTGTGCCTGGGTTTGAGCGAGAAGTCGGCCTCCGGCAGGCCGTCGCTCAACTCGGCCTCGAGCGCGATCGGTTCGTCCTTGCGCCAGCCGTGGGTGGCCAGGTAGTTGGCCACCGAGCCCATGGCATCGGGCAGCGAGCGCCAAAGGTCGCGCCTGCCGCTGCCGTCGATATCGACGGCGTAGGCGCGGTAGCTCGACGGGATGAACTGCCCGACCCCCATGGCGCCGGCATAGGAGCCGCGAATTTCGTTCACCGGCAGGGACTCCTCCTCGGCCAGGCGCAGGAACTGCCCGAGCTCGTCGGCGAAGAAGGCGCTGCGCTTGGGGTAGTAGAACCCCAGGGTCGCCAGGGCGTCGATGACCCGGTAGCTGCCGGTGTTGAGCCCGTAGCTGGTTTCCACGCCGACGATGGCGACGATCACCTCGACCGGCACACCGAATCGCTGCGAAACCTCGTCGAGCAGGTCGGCATTGGCGCGCCAGAACTCGACGCCCGAGCTGATGCGCGTGGACGTGATGAAGATCTTGCGGTACTCGTGCCAGGGCTTGCTCTCGGCCGGGCGCGTGATCGCGTCGATGATCGACTGCTGGTAGCGCGCCTCGGACAACACGGCGTGCACGTGATCGGGATCCAGCCCGTACTCGGCCGCGACGCGATCGACGAAGGCCGCCGCGCCGGGGTGCGGCTCATCTTCGGCGCAGACCGCCGTCGTCAGGATCAGGGCCAGTACAAGCCAGGAAAATCGCATCATCGCTGTGTATCGCTCCGGGAAGGTGTCGAGAATATAGAGCCGCGAGTAAAGAAAAAGTTTGCCTCGTCTGCCCCAGCGGGAATTCTATCCCATGAATCGACGGCGACTATACAAACCCATGACGAGACCGAAACCGGCCAGCAGGGTCACCGCCGAAGTGCCGCCGTAGCTGACCAGGGGCAGCGGCACGCCGACCACGGGCAGGGCCCCGGAGACCATGCCGACGTTGACCGCCAGGTAAACGAAGAACATGAAAATCATCGAACCGGCCAGCAGGCGACCGAAGGTGTCGCGACACTGGCTGGCCAGGAACATGCCGCGCAGGATGATGGCTGCAAAAAGCGTCAGCACGGCCACCACGCCGAGAAACCCGAACTCCTCGGCCAGCACCGCGAAAATGAAATCGGTATGCGGTTCCGGCAGGAACTCCAGGTGCGACTGGCTGCCCTCGAGCCAGCCCTTGCCGCTGAGCCCGCCGGAGCCGACGGCGATCTTCGACTGGATGATGTTCCAGCCCTCGCCCAGGGGGTCGGTCTCCGGCGCGAGGAAGGTGCGGATACGGTCGCGCTGGTACTCGTGCAGGTTCAGCCAGATCAAGGGGGCGGCCGATGCCAGCACGCCGGCCAGGCCGATGATGAGCCGCCAGCGCAGGCCGGCCAGGAACAGGACGCAGGCCCCGCTCAGACCCACCAGCACGGCCGTTCCGAGGTCCGGCTGGATGACGATCAGGCCCACGGGCAAGGCGACCAGGCCGGCTGACATGAGAACGACGCGCCAGTTCGGCGGCAGTGGCTTGCGGTGTAGCAGCGCGGCCAGTGCCAGCGGCAGGGCGAGCTTCATCGCCTCCGAAGGCTGGAAGCGGAGCAATCCCAGGTCCAGCCAGCGCTGCGCACCGCGCCCGACCCCGAAGAAGACCACCGCCACGAGCAGCAGCAGGGCGACCGCAAACAGGGCCGGCGCCCAGGCCTTGAGCAAGCGCGGCGGCAGCTGGGCGACGAACAGCATCACCGCCAGCCCCAGGGCCAGCCGCACCCACTGCCGCCAGACCAGCGCCATGCTCTGCTCCCCGGCCGAGTACAGGACGAGGCTGCCGAAGCCCATCAGTAGCAGCAACAGACCGAGCAGCCAGGGATCGAGTCGAAGCCGCCTCAGGCCGTCGGCCAGCAGGTTGCCGGACGAGGCGCTCAAAGCCCCGCCTCCAGGGCGGCGTTGATCACCATCCCGGCAATCGGGGCGGCGACGCTGGCACCGCCGCCACCGTGCTCGGCGACCACGGTGACCACCAGGCGCGGTTCCTCGGCGGGCGCGAAGCCGGTAAACAGGGCGTGGTTGCGGAGAAACTCGGGCAGCTCGTCTTGCTCGCGCTCGTCGACCGCCTCGGCCTGGTCGGGCCGGCCAAAGACCTGGGCCGTGCCCGTCTTGCCGGCCAGGCGCGCCTTCAGGCCCGGCGCGATGGCCCGCGCCGTGCCGCTGGGGCCGTGGACGACCGCCTCCATGCCCTCGTGAACCGCCTGCCAGTAAGCGTCGTCATGGCGCACCATGCGCACGGGCTCGCGCTGACCCAACAGGCGCGGCTGGGCCGTCTCGCCCCGGCCAGCCAGGGCGGCAGTGGCGTGGGCGAGCTGGATGGGCGTGACCACGGTAAAGCCCTGTCCGATCCCGGTGATGACCGTTTCGCCGGGAAACCAGGGCTGGTTGAAGGTCGCCCGCTTCCACGAACGCGTCGGCAGAATGCCGTCATTCTCGCCGGGCAGATCCAGCCCGGCGGCGCGGCCGAGGCCGAACAGGGCCAGCTCGCGCGAGATGGCGTCGATACCCAGCTCCACGGCCAGGCGGTAGAAATAGACGTTGACCGACTCGGCCAGGGCGAGCTCGAGATCGACGCGGCCATGCCCGCCCCGCTTCCAGTCGCCGTAGGTTCGACTGTGGCCGGGAAGGCGAAACTGGCCGCTGGAGAAAATCTCTGTTTCCGGCGTGACAGCGCCGGCCTGCAGACCGGCCAGGGCGATGAAGGGCTTGATCGTCGAGCCCGGCTCGTATCCGCCGGACAGCACCCGGTTGAACAGGGGCCTTTGGTGATGCCCCAGCAAGCGGTTGTATTCGGTGTGACTGATGCCGTGAACGAACAGGTTGGGGTCGAAACCGGGTTTGCTGACCAGGGCCAGGACCTTGCCTGTTTCGACTTCCAGCACCACGACCGCGCCGGCATAGTCGCCCAGGGCCGTGTAGGCGGCCCGCTGCAGATCGAGATCGATGTTGAGCCGCAGATCCTCCCCGGGCGTGGGATCGGATCGCTCGAGCACGCGTAGAACCCGCCCCTGGGCGTTGGTCTCGACGCGCTCGAAGCCCGAGCTTCCGTGAAGCTGCGACTCGTACTGGCGCTCGATGCCCGACTTGCCGACGTGCGTGGTGGCGCGGTAGCGGTCGCGCTCCAGTCGCTCACGATCGCCGCCGTCGATCCGGCCGACATAGCCGACCAGGTGGGCGAACAGTTCACCGTGCGGGTAGTGCCGCGTCAGGTAGGGCTCGATATCGACGCCGGGCAGCCGATGGCGATGCGTGGCCAGGCGCGCGACTTCCTCGTCGTCGAGATTGTTCTTGAGCGGAATCGACTCGAACCGCCGCGAGCGCTCGCTCTGCCGGTCGAATCGCCGCCGTTCCTCGTCGCTCACCGGCACCAGGTCGGACAGTCGAACCAGCGTGTCTTCCAGATTCTCGGCGCGCTCGGGCACGATCACCAGCCGGTAGGCGGGCCGGTTCTCGGCCAGGACCCGACCGTGCCGGTCGAGCACCAGGCCGCGGTTGGGCGGCAGGGCCCGCAGGCTGATGCGGTTGTCGTCGGCCTCCGCGGCGTACTGCTCGTAGTCGCCGAGCTGCAGCAGGCCCAGGCGCAGACCGAGCAGTCCGATGACGACCAGCATGAGCACGCTCAGAACCTGGAAGCGGCGATCCACCAGCTTCATGGTCAGGCGGGAATCGCCCATGCCGGCCGTGCGCGCCGTCGAGATCATGGCCGTCTCCGGCGCTCGCGCTGGCGCAGGGCGTCGAGGAGGAGAAACAGCCACGGCCACAGCAGCATGCCCACCGCCGGCGCCAGCCACCACTGCCAGCTCGGCCAGCGATCGCCGACCAGGCCGATGATCCACAGCTGCACGATGCGGTCGTTGAACAGCAGCAACATGACCACGGCCGCCTGTTGCCAGGGCGGGAAGAAACGGATGCGGAAGCGGAAGCGCTCGACCAGGTAGCTGATGATGACCAGGCTCAGCGCGTGCTGACCGAGCAGGGAGCCGGTCAGCAGATCGAGCACCAGCCCGGCGAGGAAAGCCTGGCCGAGATGGCGCAGACGACCGGCCTCGAGGTTCCAGTAGATCATGACCAGCGCCGCCCAGTACGGCCGCGCGTCGGCAACGGCTTCGGGCAGCGGCATCAAGGTCAGGGGTAGCACCAGCAGTAGCGACGCGGCCAGGGTCCAGTTGGCGGGTTCACGCCGGCTCATTGTTCCGGCTCCCCTGGATCCTGGTCGACCGATTCGGCCTCCTCGTCGTTGGCCTCCTCCTCGTTGGCCTCCTCCTCGTTGGCCTCCTCGCCCTCGGCGGGCGCTGCCGGCGCTTCGGGATCGGGTGCGTCGACAACCAGGACATGACGCGCGCGATCCAGCCGCGCTACGGGGCGCACCACCGCCCGCGCGAACGCCTCGCCGGTCGGGCGCGAGACCGATTCGACCTCGGCCACCGGCAAGCCGGCGGGAAACGCGCCCCCCAGGCCGGAGGTCACCAGGATGTCGCCCGGTTGCAGATCGACGTTCATGGGCAGGTCGGTCAGGCGCAGCTGGTTGATGCGTCCCGAACCGTAGGCCACGGTGCGCAACCCGGTCCGTTGCACACGGACCGCCAGTGCGTGATCGGGATCGGACACGAGAATGACCTGGGCGGTACTGAAAGCGACCTCGTCGATCTGTCCCATGACGCCGAGGGCGTCCATGACCGGCTGCCCGGCTTCGAGCCCGTCGCGGCGACCGCGGTTGATCAGCACGCGATGCGACCAGGGATTGAGGTCGATGTTCATCAGCTCGGCAGACTGGAACCCGGGCGTGAGGCGTTCAGAGGCGCCCAGCAAGTCGCGCAGTTCGCGGTTGTCGTCGCGCAACTCCCCGAGCAGGGACAATTCGGCCGAACGCTCGCGCCGTTCGCGTTCGAGCACGGCGATGCGATCCATCAGCTCGTGGCGCTCGCGCAACTCCTCACCCAGGCGTCGACCCACCTGGAACGGGGCCTCGACCGCCAGGATGACCGGTTCGAGCGCGCCCCAGGCGTAGCTGCGCAGGCTGTCGACGTAGCTGCCCCGGTAGTCGAGGGTCATCAGCACGATCGCCAGCAGGCCGTAGAACATCAAGCGGGCAATGCGCGCGGCCGCATCGCCGTCGATCGCGGCGGGCCATGTGCTGCCGGAGGGCGTCACGTCGAGGCCCGCCGGGCGGGATCAGCTTGCGAAGAAGAAATCGCCCTTGTTCTCATCCATCAATTCGAGTGCGCGCCCGCCGCCACGCGCCACGCAGGTCAGCGGGTCGTCGGCGATGATCACCGGCAGGCCGGTTTCTTCCATCAAGAGCTTGTCGAGACCGCGCAACAGGGCTCCGCCGCCGGTGAGCACGATGCCGGTCTCGGCGACGTCGGCGCAAAGCTCCGGTGGCGTCTGCTCGAGCGCCGTCTTGACGGCGCCGACGATGCTCGACAAGGCCTCGTTGAGCGCCTCGAGCACCTCGTTGTTGTTGAGCGTGATCATCTTGGGCACGCCCTCGGCGAGGTTCCGGCCCGAGACCTGGATCTCGTTGAGCTCGTCCTGCTGGTGGGCGCAGCCGATTTCCATCTTGATGCGCTCGGCCGTGGACTCGCCGATCAGCGTGCCGTAGGAACGGCGCACGTAGTTGGTGATGGCCTCGTCGAAGTGGTCGCCGCCGACGCGCACCGAGTTGGAATAGACGATGCCGTTGAGCGAAAGCACCGCCACCTCGGTCGTGCCGCCGCCGATGTCGAGCACCATCGAACCGCGCGCCTCGTGAATCGGGATGCCGGCGCCGATGGCCGCGGCCATGGGTTCCTCGATCAGGAACACCTCGCGCGCGCCGGCGCCCTCGGCCGATTCCTTGATGGCGCGCCGCTCGACCTGGGTCGACGAGCAGGGCACGCAAACCAGCACGCGCGGGCTCGGGCGCAGGAATCGCGAGGAGTGCACCTTCTTGATGAAGTGCTGCAGCATCTGCTCGGTCATGTTGAAGTCGGCGATGACGCCGTCCTTCAGCGGCCGGGTGGTGCGGATGTTGCCGGGCGTTCGGCCCAGCATCTGCTTGGCCTCCGCCCCGACAGCCGCGACTTCCTGCGGCCCGCCGGGGCCGCGCTCCATGCGCACGGCAACCACCGACGGCTCGTTGAGCACGATGCCCTGCCCGCGCACGAAGATCAGGGTATTGGCCGTGCCCAGGTCGATGGACAGGTCATTCGAGAAGAGGCCGCGTAAGCGCTTGAACATAATGTGTGGGGGAGCTACCGGAGCTGGTTGCGAAAAGACCGCCTAATGTAGCAATGCCAGCGCAAAGCGGCAAGCGGTCATTTCGGTTTTGTTAGCCCAAAGCGCTAATGTCCCCTTTCCGCAAAGTTAAAGTGTCCCCTTTTTATTCTGACAAGGAGCGGGGCCATGGATCGGGAGACGATTGCCATGAGTCACAAGGAGCTGGACCGGGTCGGGGTGATCCGCAAAGTCGCTGATCGGGAGCTGGTTCAGCGCGAGGCGGCGCTGCAGTTGGGATTGAGTGTGCGCCAGGTCAAGCGCCTGGTCCGAGCCTTTCGCGACCAGGGCGCTGCGGGCTTGGTCTCTGGGCATCGCGGCCGGCCTGGCAACAACCGCATTGACGCCTCGGTACGGGATCATTTCATCGGGCTGGTTCACCGCCACTACCACGACTTCGGCCCGACCCTGGCTCACGAGAAGCTGACCGAGATGCACGGTTTCGACCATTCCGTCGAGACGCTGCGCGCTTGGATGATTGCCGAGGGCCTGTGGCAGTCCCGGAAGCGGCGCCAAGCCTCGATCCACCAGCGACGGCCAAGGCGCCCTTGCCGGGGCGAGCTGGTTCAGATTGACGGCTCGCCACATGCCTGGTTCGAGGATCGCGGTCCCAAGTGCTGCCTGATCGTGTTCATCGACGACGCCACCAGTGAGATCGGCGCGGTGCGCTTTGTGCCGGCCGAGACGACCCAAGCCTACATGGAGACGCTCGACACCTACCTGCACGACCACGGTCGCCCGGTGGCCTTCTACTCCGACCGCCACGGCATCTTCCGGATCAACCACCCCGACCGGGAAGGCGACCTGACCCAGTTCTCGCGCGCGCTCAAGACGCTCGACATCGGCGCCATCCACGCCAACACGCCCCAGGCCAAGGGGCGGGTCGAGCGGGCCAATCAGACCCTGCAAGACCGCCTGGTCAAGGAACTAAGGCTTCGCTCGATCAGCGACATCGACGCCGCCAACGCCTTTGTGTCCGAGTTCATCGCCGACTACAACCGACGCTTCGCCAAGCCGCCGCAGAGCCCCGTTGACGCCCACCGGCCGCTCCTGCATGACGCCGGCGAGCTGGCCCTGATCCTTTCCATCCATCACACCCGCAAGCTGTCGAAGAACCTCACCTGTCAGTTCCACAACCGCGAGTACCAGATCACCGGCCAGGGCAAGGGCTATCGGCTCAGAAAATCGTTCGTGACGCTCTGCGAGGACTTCGACGGCCAGATCACCATACTCAGTAAAGGACAAGCGCTCAGTTATCGGCTGCTCGAACAGGGGGAGCCGCCCATCCCCATCGAGGATGAAAAGTCCGTACTCGGGCGAATCGACCAGATCAAACAGCAGCAAGCCACCAGAACCGCCCACAAGCCGCCGCCGGACCATCCGTGGAGAACCGGCTATCTAGGCCGAACATCCTGACCCCGGAGGGGACATTTCTACTTTGCAGAAAAGGGGACGTTTCTACTTTGGGTTGACAGC
>NZ_JBHJMR010000025.1:0-15698 GCF_042310355.1 Wenzhouxiangella indolica
CATCCGTGGAGAACCGGCTATCTAGGCCGAACATCCTGACCCCGGAGGGGACATTTCTACTTTGCAGAAAAGGGGACGTTTCTACTTTGGGTTGACAGCATTGTGCCGGCTGCCTGTGTGATAATCATTTCCGATCCGATCCACGCCAGAGCAAGGGAAACATGCCACGACCCCGCCCGCTGATGTTGTTGATTCTCGATGGCTGGGGGCAGCGCGAAGCTGCCGACGACAACGCCATCACCACCGGCCGCACGCCCAACTGGGATGCGCTCTGGGCGCAACGCCCCCGGACCCTGCTGGATACCTCGGGCGAGTCGGTGGGCCTGCCCGCCGGACAGATGGGCAACTCCGAAGTCGGCCACATGAACCTCGGCGCCGGCCGCATCGTCTACCAGGAGTTCACGCGCATCGGCAAGGCGATCGAAGACGGCAGCTTTGCCCGCAACCGTGCCCTGCTCGGCGGAGTCGAAAAGGCGAAGGCCGCCGGCGGCTGCGTCCACATCATGGGCCTGCTCTCGCCCGGCGGGGTGCACAGTCACGAGGATCACCTGCTGGCGACCCTGGCCCTGGCGCTCGACAACGGCGCGCCGGCGGTGGCGGTGCACGCCTTTCTCGACGGCCGCGACGTCGCGCCGCGCAGCGCCGCCGATTCGATCGCCCGCCTGGAAGCGGCCGTGGCGAAAGACGACCGTGCCAGCATCGGCAGCATCGGCGGCCGCTACTACGGCATGGACCGGGACCAGCGCTGGGATCGCACCCGGCTTGCCTGGAACGCCATCGTCGAGGCCGAGGCCGAGTACCAGGCCGATACCGCCTCGCAAGCGCTTGAGTCCGCCTATGCCCGGGGCGAGGACGACGAGTTCGTCATGCCGACCGTGATCGGCGGCGGAAAGAAGGTAAACGATGGCGACAGCGTGCTGTTCATCAACTTCCGCGCCGACCGTGCCCGGCAGCTGACCCGCGCCTTTGTCGAGCCGGGCTTCGACGGCTTCGAGTGCCGGCGCCCTGCCCTGTCGAGCATGGTCACCATGACCCACTACCTCGACGGCCTGCCGGTCGAGGTCGCCTTCGCGCCACAGCGCTTCGAGCACCTGTTCGGCGCCGAGCTGGAAGCCGCCCGGATGCGCCAGCTGCGCATCGCCGAGACCGAGAAATACGCCCACGTGACCTACTTCTTCAACGGCGGCGAAGAGCAGGTCTTCGACGGCGAGGATCGCAAGCTCATTCCCTCTCCCGGCGTGGCCACCTACGACCTGCAGCCGGAGATGAGCGCACCGGCCCTGACCAGGGAACTGGTCGCGGCCATCGAAAGCGGCGATTACGACGTGATCGTGTGCAACATCGCCAACCCCGACATGGTCGGCCACAGCGGCAAGTTCGAGGCCGCCGTGGCGGCGGTCGAAGCGGTCGACCGCGTGCTCGGCGAAGTCCTGCCGGTCCTCGAGCGCGCCGGCGGCGAAGCGCTGATTACCGCCGATCACGGCAACGTCGAACAGATGAGCGACCCGGAAACGGGCCAGCCGCACACCTCGCATACCACCAACCCGGTCCCCCTGGTCTATTTCGGCCCGCGCGCGGTCGAGTTGCGCGATGGCGGCAGCCTGCGCGACATCGCCCCGAGCCTGCTGGCCCTGCTCGAGCTGCCACAGCCCGAGGCAATGACCGGTCGCCCTCTGGCCCGGCCCGTCTAAGCGGCGCGTGGGTCGGCTCGACGGTTTTCTGGCCACGCTCGCGGTGCTGGCGCTGCTGGCCGCCGCGTCGGCGCCGCGCGCCCAGGAAGATCGCGAAACCGTCGAGGCGGAACTCGAGCGAGTGCGATCCCAGATCAATCAGATCCAGTCGCGCATCGACGAGAACCTGGGCGACCGCGACCGGCTGCAGGAACAACTGGCCGAAGCCGAGCGCGCCGTCGGCGGGGCGCGGCGGGCGCAGTCCGAAACCGACCAGGCGCTGGCCGAAGTCAGGTCGGACATCAGCGGCCTGGAGTCGCGCCAGTCCGAGCTCGAAGCGCAGGCCGGGGAACGCGCCTCCGAGCTGGCCGTGCAGCTGGCCACCGCCTATCGCCAGGGCGGCCAGTCACGCCTGAAGATGCTGCTCAACCAGGATGACCCCAGGCGCCTTTCGCGGCGCCTGGCCTACCACGGCTACCTGTCGCGGGCACGCCTGGCGGCGATCGAGGAGCTGCGCGGCACCGTTACCGACCTGGAGCAAACGCGTGCCGAACTGGCGGACGAGGCCGAGCGGCTGAGCGAACTGCTCGATGAGCGTCGGCGTGAAACACGCCGCCTGGAATCGGCCATGGCACAGCGCGGGCAAGCGCTGGATGAGCTCGACCAGCGCCTGGACAGCGATCGGGAACGCCTGGCCGATCTCGAGCGCGATGCGGGCGAGCTCACACAGCTGCTCGAGCAGCTGGCCGACGTCCTCGCCGACGTACCCGCGGACATCGCCATCCCGCCGTTCGAGGAGCTGCGCGGCGGGCTTGACATGCCCGTGCCCGGCCGCGTGCTGCAGGCGTTCGGCGATCACCGCAGCGGCGAGCTGCAGTGGAGCGGCTGGCTGATCGAGGCCGACACCGGCGACGAGGTAAAAAGCATCGCCCACGGCCGCGTGGCCTATTCCGAGTGGCTGCGCGGCTACGGCCTGCTTCTGATCATCGACCACGGCGACGACTTCATGAGCCTCTATGCCCACAACGAGGCCCTGATGCGCGACGTTGGCGACTGGGTGGCGCCGGGCGACGTGGTCGCCCTGGCGGGCCGGTCGGGCGGCGTGAGCGAGCCCGCCCTCTACTTCGAGCTGCGCCGGGACGGCCGGCCGGTGGACCCGGCCGGCTGGATCAGCCGCTAGCGGTTATCCGGCGGCCGGGTAGACGTAGCTGGTGCCGGGGCCAAGCGGGAAGCCGAGCATCCAGTAGCCGATCAGGAAGACTGACCAGACCAGCAGGAAGACCACCGAGTAAGGCAGCATCATCGACACCAGGGTGCCGATGCCCGTGCCCTTGACGTAGCGCTGGCAATAAACGACCACCAGCGGGAAGTACGGCATCAGCGGCGTGATGATGTTGGTCGAGGAGTCCCCGACGCGGTAGGCGGCCTGGGTCAGTTCGGGCGAGAAGCCGACCTGCATCAGCATGGGCACGAAGATCGGCGCCAGCAGCGCCCACTTGGCAGAAGCCGAGCCGACGAACAGGTTGACGAAGCCGACCAGGATGATGATGCCGAACAGGGTCGCGCCGCCCGGCAAGGCCAGTTCGCGCAGGAAGTTGCCGCCTTCGACGGCCAGCAGCACACCCAGCCCGGAGCGGCCGAACTCGGCCACGAACAGGGCACAGAAGAACGCCATGACGACGTAGTAGGCCATCGAGCCCATGGTGTCCGACATGGCGTCGACCACGTCCTTGCTTTTCTTGAACGTCCCGGTCATGAAACCGTAGATGACGCCCGGCATCACGAAGAAGATGAAGATCAACGGAACGATCGACTGCATGATCGGTGCCGAGAAGTCGGTCAGCTTGCCCGAGTCCGGATCACGGAACGGCGAGGTCTCCGGAAGCAGCGACAGGATCAGCAGGACGAACCCCACCGCCATGACCGTGGTCGCGACCCACATCGCGCGACTTTCCTTGCCCTCGATCGGATGCATCTCGGGCATGTCGTCGTCGTCACCGTCGAGCGGCGTATTCGCCAGGCGCGGCTCGACCACGCGATCGGTCAGCCACCAGCCCAGCAGTACGATCAGCAGGCAGGAAGCAGCCGTGAAGTAGTAGTTGATCAGCGGGTGCAGGTTCACCCCGCCGTCGATCAGCTGGGCCGCCGGCTGGGTGAAGCCCATGAGCAGGGGATCGATGGCCGAGGGAATGAAGTTGGCGGAAAAACCGCCCGACACGCCGGCGAAGGCCGCCGCGATACCGGCCAGGGGATGCCTGCCGGCGGCGTAGAAGATGATGCCCCCGAGCGGAATCACCACCACGTAGCCGGCGTCGACGGCGGTGTGGCTGACGATCGCGATCAGGATCAGCATCGGCGTCAGGAGCATCTTGGGCGTGAACGCCAGCAGTTTCTTGAGCAGGGCATTGATGTAACCGCTCTGCTCGGCCACGCCCACGCCCAGCATGGCGACGAGCACCACGCCCAGGGGGGCGAAACTGGTGAAGGTCGTGACCATCGTGGTCAGAAAGCTGACCAGTTGCTCGCCTGTGAGCAGATTGGTGATGGTGATCGCCTCGCCCGAACTCGGATGCTGGGCACCGAACTGGATGCCCGACAACAGCCAGGACAGGATCCAGACCACGATCATCAGAAGCAGGAAAAGCATGGCGGGGTCGGGCAACTTGTTGCCCACGACCTCGATGAAATTGAGCGCGCGATCGAGCCAGCCGCGCTCGCTGCCGGCGTCTCCGGCGGGTTGTTGCTGGGTGCTGTTCATGCCGATTGGTCCCCGTCGTGTCGTTGTTGTGGTTGGATCCCGGTCAATCCGACCCGAAACCCGTGTCGTTGTGAGCCTGGTCCGGCGCCGAAAGCGCCGAAAACGTTACCACAACTCCCGGATTCGGGCCACAGCCGGCGGGTTCGAACTAATCATCCTGGAGACTGAGGTCGACCAGGGCCGGGAACGGCCGAAGCGCAACCGCAACCGCCACCCCGGCGACGAACCCGGCCACGTGGGCCCACCAGGCGACGGCGCCGTCCGGGCTGCCGAAAACGGTATAGATCAGTTGCAGCGTAAACCACGAGCCGATCACGAGAACGGCCGGAACCCGGGCGAACTGGAGATACAGACCCAGCGGCAGCCAAAGGCCCATGCGGCTGACCGGGAAGAGCCCCAGATAGATGCCGATCAGGGCCGAAACGCCGCCGCTGGCGCCGATCACCGGGGTCTGGGTCTCGCCCAGCTGCCAGGCGAGAAACAGGTTGGCCGCCGCCCCGAGCAGCAGAAAGCTCAGCGCCAGGCCCCAGTGACCGATGGCGCGCTCGACGGTGATGCCGAACACCCACAGGTAGGCCAGGTTGCCGGCCAGGTGCAGCCAGTCGCCGTGAACGAACAGGGAAGTGAAAATGCCCGCAAGAGCAGCGCTGTTCCAGCTGTCGGGAAGCTGCGCGAATGCGGCCAGGACCTGGGACGGCACGAAGCCCCAGGCGCGAATCCATTCATCGCCAGCCTCGCCGAGAGCCCACTCGGCGTGGACGCGAACGGCCAGCATGATCAGGCTGAAAGCGGTCAGCACCCATGGCCATGCCAGCCGACGCCGGCGCAGCCCCGCCGAAGCGATCATCGCGGCTCGAGCAGGAAGCGGTGCGAGCGAAAGTCGACGACGGCGCCGTCGCGGTTGATATCGACGATCTCGACCTCGCCGACGCTGTCGCCGGACCGGTAGCGCTCGCCGTTGATCAGGACGAATCGCTCGGCCTCGTTGGGCGAGAAAACATGGATGCTCAGGTTGAGCTCGGGCAGGTTGCGCCGCACCGACAGGGGCAGATCCCAGCTCTGCACGTACTCGGCCACGCCCTCGTTGAGCGGGGTGGGCGTCAACTCCGAATCGCGGTCCCCGGACGAGTCTGCCTGGCGACGACGCTCAGAGCGTCCTTCCTCGGGCCGGTCACGCGACTCCGCCGACTCCGCTTCCCGGCGCCGGCTCGACTCCTCGGCGATGCGCCGCTCCAGTTCCTCGGTGGCTTCTTCGGCGGGAATCGGCACCGATTCCCGGCGCGGCGCCTCGCGCCGAACGGTGCGTTCGGGGCTGGCGCGAGTGGGCTGGCGTCGATCCCTCGGGCGCGATTCGCCGGCATCCTCGTCTTCGGCAGCCGGCGCGCTGTCTTCCTCAGAAGGTCGCGCCGGCACCTGTTGGGCCAGCGATTCCGGCTCGGCCGCTTCGTCCTGCCCGGCCCCGTCGTCGCGCTCGGCGGGAGCTGCGTCCTGCTCGCGCTTCGGCCCCTGGTCGGCCGGCGCCTCGGATTCCGGCGCCCGCTCGGCCACGCCAGTGTCCTGCGGCAACCACTCCGGGCGCAGCAGGTAGACGGCCGTTGCCACGACGGCCAGCAGCGCCAGCGACACGCCCAACCAGGGGAGTACTCGGCGGCGACGGCGTCGCGGCGGCTGCGGGGGTTCGGGCGAATTGAGCCCCGGGGCGCCGGACTGCTGGCGACGTGCATCGGACTTGCGCAGGGCGTCGAGAATGAAAGACACGATCAGGCTCCGTCGTTTTCGGTCAGCAACAGCGGGGCGTTCTGGTGGGGGGCACGCAGGAAAAGACGGGTCGCCGGTCCGATGACGCCATCGTCGTTGATACCGTGCCGCCGCTGGAAGGCCACCACCCAGTCGCGGAATTGGTCATCATAAGTGCGGTCGACCCCACCCGTCCACGGCTCGAACCGGGCCTCTGCGGCGAGGCTCTTCATGCGCTCGACCATCGCCCCGCCGTCACCGCGCTTGAGCAAGTCGCCGCTGTCGGGCCAGGCCACCAGCAGATCGCCGCGCCAGCGTCGTTCCAGCTGGTTGCGGGGAACGCGCCAGTCCTGTCCGCCGTGGCGGAGGGTCGCGTCGCCCTGACTGAGGCTCACCAGCAGGACGTGCGCGGCGGCCGGTTCGGCCAGCCGCAACACGACCGGCAGGTCGATTTCCTCGACGAAGGACCAGTTGCCGCGCAAGGACAGGCAGGCCAGGTTCTCGTCGCCATCATCCCGGCAGGCGCTCGCCACGGCATCGGCGCTCATGCCGGGCCACAGCGCCGCGAGCTCCGTCCAGGCGCTCGCGGCACTGGCATCCTCGAGCATCACTTCCCAGGCTGCATTGGCGCCCGCCGAGGTTTCTGCCTTCGGCTGCAGCATGAGCCAGGACACCGCCCCGCCCCCGGCCAGCACCGCGACCAGGGCGACGGCCGCGATAACGCCCCGCAGCCAGCCGCCGTCCTGCTCCTGTTCTTCGCCGGCCACTTCGCGGGCAGCGGCGCGAACCAGCCCGGCGCCGATTCGATCCTCTTCTCGCGCATACCCGGCCATAAGGGCACGGTCGGCAATGATGTTGACCAGGCGCGGCACTCCCTCGGAGGTGTCGAAGATCGCGTGCAGTCCGTCGTCGGTGAACGGGCAGCGCTCGGCACCGCCGATCTGCAGGCGGTGGCGGATATAGGCCTCGGTTTCCTCTTCGTTGAGCGGATCGAGGTGATAGCGGGCCGTGATGCGCTGGGCAAGCTGGCGCAGTTCCGGCCGGGAAAGCAGTTCGCGCAACTCGGGCTGGCCGATCAGGATGATCTGCAGCAGCTTGTCGGTGGCGGTCTCGAGGTTGGTCAGCAGCCTGATCTGCTCGAGCCCCTCCCGGCTCATGTTCTGGGCTTCGTCGATGATCAGCACCACCCGTTCCCCCTCGGCATGGCGCTCGAGCAGGTAGCTGTTGAGCCGCTCTTGCAGCTGCTGCAGGCTGCCGTCGGTCCCTTCGATCGAGATCTCGAGCTCGCGACAGACCGCCCGCAGCAACTCCGCCGGCGACAGCATGGGGTTGAGAATCAGGGCAATTCGGGTGTTCTCCGGCACCTGCTCGAGAACGACCCGGCACAGCGTGGTCTTGCCGGTACCGACTTCTCCGGTCAGCTGCACGAAACCGCCGCTACCGCCCTGCCCCACGCCGTAGAGCAGGTGCGCGAGCGCATCGCGGTGGCGCTGGCTCAGGTAGACGAAGCGCGGGTTGGGCGTGATCGAGAACGGGCGCTCGGATAGGCCGTAGAACGATTCGTACATCAGTGGGGCGTCCCGGAGGTCACGCGTTTGGATTCACCACTTGCCCGACTCAATCCGACAACGCCATCAGCGAGGCGTTGCCGCCGATGGCCGCGGTATTGTTGGTCAGGGTGCGCTCGGTCACGAAGCGATGCAGGTAGTGCGGGCCGCCGGCTTTCGGGCCGGTGCCGGACAGGCCCTCGCCGCCGAATGGCTGAACCCCGACCACCGCACCGGTCATGTTGCGGTTGACGTAGGCGTTGCCCACGCAGGCCCGGTGCGCGATGTGGCGATACACACGGTCGATGCGGCTGTGGACGCCGAGGGTGAGGCCGTAGCCGGTGCCGTTGATCTTGTCGATGACCGCTTCGAGCTCGCTCGATTTGTAGCGCACCACGTGGAGGATCGGTCCGAAGATTTCCCGCTCGAGCCGATCGATGCCGTCGATCTCGTAGGCGCGGGGGGCGAACCAGTGACCCGGTGGCAAATCTGCTCGCAGGGGCGTTGTGGCGATCAGCTTCGCCTCGCGGTCCATGCGCTCGGCGTGCTCGGTGAGCATTTCGAGCTGCCCCTCGTCGATGACCGGGCCGATGTCGGTCTCGAGCAGGCCGGGATCGCCGACGGCGATTTCCTCCATCGCACCGGCGAGCATTTCCAGCATCTTGTCGGCCACGTCCTCCTGGACGTAGAGCACGCGCAGGGCCGAACAGCGCTGCCCGGCGCTGAGGAAGGCCGAGTGAATCACGTCCTTGACGACCTGTTCGGGCAGCGCCGAGGAGTCGACGATCATGGCGTTCTGACCGCCGGTCTCGGCGATCAGGGTGGCGATCGGGCCGTCGCGTTCGGCCAGGGTCCGGTTGATGATGCGCGCCGTCTCGGTCGAGCCGGTGAAGGCGACGCCGGCGATGCGCGCATCGCCGGTCAGGGCCGCACCGACCTTGCCGTCGCCCGGCAGGCACTGCAGGGCGTCGCCGGGCACGCCGGCCTCGTGCATCAAGGCCACGGCGCGGGCGGCAATCAGCGGGGTCTGCTCTGCCGGCTTGGCCAGCACCGCGTTGCCGGCGACCAGTGCGGCCACGATCTGGCCGGTAAAGATCGCCAGCGGGAAATTCCAGGGGCTGATGCACACGAACACGCCCTTGCCGTGCATGCGCAGCGTGTTCGATTCACCCGTCGGCCCGGGCAGGGCCACCGGCTCGGCCAGCTCCTGTCGCGCCTGCATCGCGTAGTAGCGGCAGAAATCGACCGCCTCGCGGACCTCGGCGATGCCGTCGAGCAGCGACTTGCCCCCCTCGCGGGTGCAGATCGCCATCAGTTCGGTGCAGTGCTGCTCGTACAGATCGCCGATTCGGTCGAGGATATCGGCTCGTTCGGCCGCACCGCGCTCGTCCCAGGCCCTTTGGGCGGCGACCGCCGCCGAAACGGCGTCGGAGACCGAACCGGGTGCCGTCCAGCTGACCCGACCGGCGGTCACGCCGGAGTCGGACGGCGAATTCAGGTTGCTCTCGCTCGCGCTGCGGGCGGCCTTGCCGGTGGGCGCGGCCGACCAGTCGCGGGAAAGCGCCGCCTCCATGCCCTGCTTGAGCGTCTGCAGTTCGGAATCACGTGCGATATTGATGCCGCGGCTGTTGCGACGTTCGCTGCCGTAGATGTCGGCCGGCAGCGGAATGCGCGGGTGCGACATACTCGAATGCGACAGCACCTCGGCGATGGGGTCGTCGACCACCTTCTCGGCCGGCAGCTTTTCGTCGACGATGCGGTTGACGAAAGAGGTATTGGCGCCGTTCTCGAGCAGCCGACGCACCAGGTAGGGTAGAAGATCCTTGTGGTTGCCCACCGGCGCGTAGACTCGGCACTGGCCGTTGAACCGGTCGTTGTCGAGCACCTCTTCATACAACTGCTGTCCCATGCCGTGCAACCGCTGGTATTCGTATTCGCTGTTGTCTCCGGCCAGTTCGCCGATGGCCGCGATCGTGTGCGCATTGTGCGTGGCGAACTGCGGGTAGAAACACTCGGGCAGCGACAACAGCTTGCCGGCGCAGGCGAGGAAGGACAGGTCCGTGTTGGCCTTGCGCGTGAAAACCGGGTAGCCCTCGACCCCCTCGATCTGGGACAGCTTGATCTCGGTATCCCAGTAAGCACCCTTGACCAGACGGATGGGAATGCGGTGCCCGGTTTCGCGCGCCTGCTCGGCCAGCCAGTCGATGGCGGCCCAGGCCCGCCGCTGGTAGGCCTGCAGGGCGAGTCCGAAACCGTCCCAGCCGGCCAGTTCGGGGTCGGCCAGCACGGCGGCGAAGACATCGAAGGAAGGCATCAGGCGGTCGGCTTCCTCGGCATCGACCGTCAGGGCAATGCCGGCCTTGCGCGCGCGGCGGGTCAGTTCCCGCAGCCGCGGCACCAGTTCTTCCATGATCCGGGCGTGCTGGGCGTGTTCGTAGCGCGGATGCAGGGCCGAGAGCTTGACCGAGATGCTCGGCAGCGCGAAGACGTTGTCGCCCTCGGTGGCGCGGCCGATGGCGTCGATGGCGTTGGCATAGGAATCAAAGTAGCGGCGCGCGTCGGCCGCGGTCAGGGCGGCCTCACCGAGCATGTCGAACGAGTAGCGAAACTGCCGGTTGGCCTTCTTCTTAGAGCGCTCCATCGCCTCTTCGATGTTGCGCCCCATGACGTACTGGTGCCCCATGATGCGCATGGCCTGGCGAATGGCAGTGCGCACCACGGGCTCGCCGGACTTGTTGGCGATCTTCGACAGCACGGTACCGATGCTGCGCTTCTCCGAACCCTTCACGCTGACCAGGCGACCGGTCAGCATCAGGCCCCAGGTGCCGGCATTGACGAACACCGAGGAACTCTTGCCCAGGTGGGACTCCCAGTCGGCATCGGAAAGTTTGTCGGAGATCAGTTGCTCGGCCGTGTCGTTGTCGGGAATACGCAGCAGCGCCTCGGCCAAGCACATCAGGATCACACCCTCCTCCGACGACAGATCGTATTCACGCATGAACGCTTCCATCACGCCGGCATCGCGGCTGCGCTCGCGCACGCGCTCGACCAGGTCGAGGGCGTCGTCGCGGATGCGTTCGCGCTGCCCGGCGTCGAGCGGCACCTGCTCGAGCAGGAAGCGCACATGCTCCCCCTCATCCGCGTGCCAGGCGTCATCCAGCGCCTTGCGCAACGCGTCCGGGGAAAATGGCTCTACGGTGACGAAAGGGTGCGAATCTCGACTCATGGAGGCCTCGGAATACGGGTTTACAAGCAATATGCAAGTGTAACCGAAGGTGGTCCACGGCTGGTGCCAGCGGTCTTCACGGGGGGCTGCGGATCGGCCGGCGGCCCGCCGAAGAAACAATTTCCCCTGCCACGTTGATGCCGCATGGGCTAGAATACCGACCTACATCAAGAAACACGGCATCCACCCGTGATCGACACCCGGCACAGTTCGGATATGCGTCGCTCGAGCACAATCGAGGCGCGCTCCAACCTGTCCATGTCGCTCGACCGGCTGGCCGCGGTGTTTCTCGGTTTGAGCGCAGTCACGCTGCTGGTCGCGCTCGGTCCGCTTCTGCTGGGCTTCTGGCCGATCATGGTGGCTGCAATCATCCACCTGATCATTGTCGGATGGTGCATGCGACTGGCCTGGCGCGGCAACTGGGTGCGCGAGCGAATGCGGATTGATCGCGACAACCTGACTATCGAGCATTTCGATGCCCGGCGCAGGACACGGTCGAAGTGGCCGTCCGCCTGGGTTCGGGTGCAGGTCGAGGATCGCCCGATGGGCGAGCGCCGGGTAGTCGTCACGTGTCATGGGCGGCGCCAGGTCGTCGGCGAGTTTCTGCCGACCGGCGAAAAACTGGCGCTGGCTGGCGCCCTTAAGGAGAGCCTCCGGCCGTTTGACGCCCGGGGTGGAGCAAGCAATCACAGGTGAGTCGAGGATGAAGAGAACGAACGAACTGATCGTGGCCCTGGCAGTGATGGCGGTCATCATCGTGGTCACATGGGGCATCTACGCCGTGGGCGACAACCTGCCCGCCGGCGTAACGCCGTTCAGCAAGGACGTCTATCAGCTGCACAACGTCATTCTGGCCGTGGTCACCGTCATCGGCGTTCTGGTCTTCACGGCCATGTTCACGTCGATCGTCGTGCATCGCAAATCGAAGGATTACGAACCGGCGAAGTTCAGCCACTCGACCTTCGCCGAGATCACCTGGACGGCCATCCCCGTGCTGATCCTGGTGGTCATGGCCATTCCGGCCACCCGCGTGCTGATCGATATGGAAGACACCGGCGGTGCCGACATCAACATCAAGGTGACCGGTTATCAGTGGCTGTGGCAGTACGAGTACCTGGAAGACGACATCAGCCTGTATTCGATGCTGGACCGCGAGAGCAATCGCGCCCGCCAGATCGGCTCCGGCGTGGACGTGCGCACGGTCGAGAACTACCTGCTCGAAGTCGATCAGCGTCTGATCGTGCCGACCGACACGAAGATCCGCCTTTTGCTGACCTCCGGCGATGTCATCCACTCCTGGTGGGTGCCGGAACTGGGCTGGAAGCGCGACGCCATCCCCGGCACGGTCAACGAAGCCTGGACCCTGATCGAGGAAGAAGGCATCTATCGCGGTCAGTGCGCGGAACTGTGCGGCAAGGATCACGGTTTCATGCCGATCGTGGTCGAGGCCGTATCGCCGGAGGACTACCGCCAGTGGGTGGAAAGCCGCAAGTCGGAGCAGTCGGCGGACGCCAGCGAAGCGCTGACCGCGACCGCTGATCAGGGCTGAACAGAGTGAGCAGAATCGAGGAATCCAAGTCATGAGTCACGAAACCACACTGAACCACGACGAGCATCACGCCGACCACCCGACCGGTCTGGCGCGCTGGCTGTTCACCACGAACCACAAGGAGATCGGCACGCTCTACCTGATATTCTCGCTTGCCATGTTCCTGGTCGGCGGGGCCATGGCCCTGGTCATCCGTGCCGAACTCTTCCTGCCGGGCCTGCAACTGGTCAACCCCGAATTCTTCAACCAGATGACCACCATGCATGCACTGGTGATGATCTTCGGCGCCGTGATGCCCGCCTTCGTCGGCCTGGCCAACTGGATGGTGCCGCTGATGATCGGGGCGCCCGACATGGCCCTGCCGCGGATGAACAACTGGTCGTTCTGGATTCTGCCGTTCGCGTTTGCCATTTTGCTGATGCCGCTGGTGCTGGGCTTTGTCGGCATCGGCAGCGGCGGACCGGCTTCGGGCTGGACCCTGTATCCGCCCCTGTCCCTGCAGGGCGGAACCAATATCGCCTTCGTGATCTTCGCCATCCACCTGATGGGAATTTCCTCGATCATGGGCGCGATCAATATCATCGTCACCATCCTGAATATGCGCGCGCCGGGCATGACCCTGCTGCGCATGCCGCTGTTCGTCTGGACCTGGCTGATCACCGGCTTCTTGCTAATCGCGGTCATGCCGGTGCTGGCGGGTGCTGTGACGATGCTCCTGACCGACCGATTCTTCGGCACCAGCTTCTTCAATGCCGCCGGCGGCGGTGACCCCGTGATGTACCAGCACATTTTCTGGTTCTTCGGGCACCCGGAGGTCTACATCATGATCCTCCCGGCCTTCGGCATCGTCTCCGAGATCCTGCCGACCTTCTCGCGCAAGCCGCTATTCGGCTACGTCTCGATGGTCTATGCGACGGCATCGATCGCCTTCCTGTCGTTCATCGTCTGGGCCCACCACATGTTCACCGTCGGCATGCCGCTGGGGGGCAACCTGTTCTTCATGTACGCCACCATGATCATCGCCGTACCCACGGGCGTGAAAGTGTTCAACTGGGTCTCGACCATGTGGCGCGGCTCGATGAGCTTCGAAACTCCGATGCTGTTCGCGCTGGGCTTCATCGTGCTGTTCACCATCGGCGGCTTCTCGGGCCTGATGCTGGCCATCGTGCCGGCCGACTTCCAGTACCACGACACCTACTTCGTTGTGGCCCACTTCCACTACGTGCTGGTGACCGGCTCGGTGTTCGCGATCATGGCCGGCGCCTACTACTGGCTGCCCAAGTGGACCGGCTACATGTACAACGAGAAGCTGGGCAAGATTCACTTCTGGTGGTCGACCATCTCGGTCAACGTGCTGTTCTTCCCGCAACACTATCTCGGGCTGGCCGGCATGCCGCGACGCATTCCCGACTACGCCGTGCAGTTCTCCGAGTTCAACATGATCTCCTCGATCGGCGGCTTCGCGTTCGGGCTGGCCCAGTTGCTGTTCGTCTACATCGTGTGGCAGGCTGCGCGCGGCGGCGAGCGTGCCACCGACCAGGTCTGGGAAGGCGCGCGTGGCCTGGAGTGGACGGTGCCCTCCCCGGCCCCGCTGCACACCTTCGACACGCCGCCCAAGGTCGACGACAGCGTCGCCGCCCACTCCGACAACCTGGCCTGAGCGGGGCGCGGCGGAGAAATGACCGAGGGTAAGGACCAGCATCGTCAACGACGTCGCCGTGCGATTCGCACGGCGCTCGTTCTGGCCGCGGTCGTAACGGTCATCTACCTGGGCTTCATCCTGAGGGGCGTGATCGGCGCCGCTTGAACGAAACCGGCCCCGGCGACACCCGGGCGCCATCAGGGAAACAACGGAGTCGGCCGACAGGTCGGCCGCAAAAGAAACTGGATCAGGGAACAAGCATGGCACAAGGACACTACTACGTACCCCACACGGCCAAGTGGCCCATTGTCGGTTCGATCGGCCTGTTCGTGATGATGATCGGCGCCGCCACCTGGTTCAACCAGGCGGCCATCGGGCCCTGGTTCACGCTCGCCGGCACGGCCATCGTCCTGGTGATGATCTTCGGCTGGTTCGCCCAGGTGATTCGTGAATCGGAGGACGGCCTCTACAACGACGCCGTCGACGGTTCCTTCCGTCAGGGGATGATCTGGTTCATCTTCTCGGAAGTGATGTTCTTTGCCGCTTTCTTCGGCGCCCTGTTCTACGCGCGCGTGTTCGCGGTGCCGTGGCTCGGCGGAGAGGGCACGGGCGCCATGACCAACGAACTGCTCTACCCGCAGTTCGACTCGGCCTGGCCCACGGCCGGCCCCTCCACGCTCGGCGGCGGCTTCGAGACCATCCCGGCGTTCGGCCTGCCGCTGCTCAATACCCTGATCCTGCTGACGTCCGGCCTGACCATCACGCTGGCCCACTGGGCGCTGAAGAAAGCCAAGCGCGGCGCCCTGATCGGCTGGATGGCCGCCACCGTGGCGCTGGGCGCGATCTTCCTATACTTTCAGGCGAGCGAATACGTTCACGCTTACCAGGATCTCGGCCTGACGCTCGGTTCGGGCATCTACGGCTCGACCTTTTTCATGCTCACCGGCTTCCACGGCCTGCACGTGACGCTGGGCACCATCATGCTGATCGTGATCACCCTGCGCTGCATGGCCGGGCATTTCTCCAAGAAAAACCACTTCGGCTTCGAGGCCGTCGCCTGGTACTGGCACTTCGTCGACGTCGTCTGGCTGGGCCTGTTCGTCTTCGTCTACGTCATCTGACGAAGCAGCAACAATTCAGAAGAGCGAGTGCCGGCCTTGTGCCGGCACTTTCGTGTCTAGAACCCAAAAGAATAATATGTCCACAGATGAACACAGATAAACACAGATAAAAAAAGGAAATAATGGTTCTGGAGTGGGTCGGAATATCTGGTGCCAGATATCCAGAAAACGGGGTCATCACGGCATCGGAGCCTGTCCCGATTTCTGTGTAACCGCCCATCCTCATAGGTGATCGGTCACCCGATCTTCGAAGTTGATAATAAATTGGTTCAGGGCGTCCTTCCAGTGATGGATCGGTCGGGTCCATTTCTGTGACGCCGCCTGGATCGCCATGAACGTCACTTTCAGAGCCGACTCGTCGTGCGGGAAGATCTTGCGCTGCCGCGTCGCCTTCCGGATCACGCTGTTGAGTGACTCGATGGCATTGGTCGTATAGATTGCCTTGCGG
>NZ_JBHJMR010000026.1:0-15498 GCF_042310355.1 Wenzhouxiangella indolica
AGCGTTCCAAATCTCTCCAACACCGATCAGCACTGAGCTGCCCGAGGTTGTTACATAGAAATCGTCGCCGATGTGTTGGGAAAATGTTGACACGTTCCGCTTGGGGATAAGCGGATGGCTACGCTACAGAGTGCTGTAGACGCTCTTCCCGCCGCCGTGGTAGCTGTTGAGAATGTGGTGGAAGGCGGCTTCGCACTTCTCGTTATAGGTCTCCTCGTCGTACTTCTCCGGAAGCCTACGGTCGAACACAGTCTCCATTGTGTAGCGAACGTCGGCGAGGGCCCGTTCCTTTCGCCGCCAATCCAGCACCAGCTTCTCCCGCTTTAGAGTTTCCAGAAGCTCCTTGCAGGCGACTTTGATCTGGGAGCGCTCCTGGTCGGTCAAATCCGGCCCCGGCCGGGTGAGGATGTCGAACAACGCCAGCTCTTCTTCCGACAGCCCCTCGCGCATTGCCCGCTGGTCCTCGGTGTTGAGCTCCTCGGTAAATGCCATGAGCTCCTGAAAGAAGGCCTCGATGTTCATGCTCCCCGCGTTGTACTTCTGGATCAGCTTCTCGAGCTTGGCCATCAGGTCGATCCGGGTGGGGTTGGTCGCCACCATCTTGCCCAGCTTCTGATTCAGCAGAGCACGGAGTTTCTCGGCCTCGGTTCGTTTCTTGCCCTTTGCAAATTTGGCCTTCAGCTTCTCGAAGTCGATCCGGCTTAGGTCGAACAGCGGCTCATCGTCCTCGTCTTGGATTACGTAGGGGACCGGGGCGACAGACTCATCGAGGAGCTCGTCGACCTGTCGCATTACATCGGATATGTCGGCCTCTGGCTCCAGTGCCTTGATTCGCTGGGCAATCACGGAGACCAGCACTGCGTCAGGTGAGACAGCCTCAGCGACCGGATCCGGGAGGATGGCCTTGTAGACGCGGGAGGTAAGCCGGGCGAGATTCAGATAGCGCTTCCGGGTCTCCTCGTCGACCAGCAGTTTCTCGACCGCGTCCTTCAGCAGCTGTATCTTTTCAAAGCCCTGGGCGGCCTTGATCGCCTCGGGATCCACACCCTGCTCGCGAAGAAAGTTGAAGGACTCCACCAACAGGTGTTTCAGGTGCTCGACCAGTTCTGCCTTGTGTTTGATCGGACCGTCATGCCCCCCACTGGAATACCCACCGTGCTCGTCCTGTGCATTACCCTGGGCGCCACCGTAGATCGCCAGCGCCTCCTGCAGCTTGCGGAAGACCCCGACGTAGTCGACGATCAGGCCTGCTTCCTTACCCGGGAACTTGCGGTTTGCCCGGGCGATGGTCTGCATCAGGGTGTGGTTCTTCATCGGCTTGTCGAGGTAGATCGTCGAGCAGGATGGTACGTCGAAGCCGGTGATCCACATGGCGCAGACAAACACCAGCCGGAGCGGGTCCTCAGGGTCCTTGAAGCGCTCGTCGAGATCCTCCTCGATCAGGCGCTTGCGATGCGGCAGGATGTCCAGCCCCTTAGCCTTGAGCTCGTTGACCTCGTTCTGGCTCTGCGACACGACCACCGCCATGTCCGTCTCGCTCATCAGCCGGATGCGGGCTTCAAGCTGCGGTCGCTCCGCTGCCGGGGCCGATTTAACCAGCGGCTTGAGTTTCTTGAGGTGCGAAGCCCAGTGAGCCCGGACCTTGTTGTACATCCGGACCGCCGTTGCCTTGTCGATGCAGACCATCATGGCCTTGCCCTGGTGGCCCCGTCCGATGAAGTGTTGAACCAGATCCCCAGCAATGGCCTCCAGACGGTCGTCACGGGTGATCAGGTGATATTCCCGGGCGAAGACCTTCTCGACCTTCTTCTCCTGCTCCTCGTCGAGCTCAGCATCTTCCAGAAGTTCGGTCAGGTCTTCGTTCAGGTTGTCGTTGATCAGCTGCAGCTCGGGGATTCTGTTCTCGTAGTACAGCGGGACGGTGGCGCCATCCTCGATCGACTGGCCGAAGTCGTAGACCGAGATGTAGTCACCGAAGACTTCCCTGGTCCGCTCCTCCCCGGCCATGAGAGGCGTCCCGGTAAAACCGAGGAAGGCCGCATTCGGCAGCGCGGTGCGCATGTTCAGCGCCAGCGTGTCGTATTGCGAGCGGTGGGCCTCATCGGTGATCACGATGATGTCCTGTCGGTCCGAGAGCTTCGGGTAGGCCTCACCGTGGCGGGTGCCGAACTTGTGGATCAGGGTAAAAACGTAGCGGTGGTCCTCGGTCAGCAGCTGCTTCAGGTGTGAGCCGCTCGTTGCAGCGGCCTCGGCCTCAGTCACAGCCCCGGTGGCAGCAAAGGTCTTGTAGATCTGCTCGTCCAGCTCCCTGCGATCGGTGATGACCACAAAGGTCCAGTTCCCCGCAATTTTCCGGAGGATCTTCTGGGTAAAGAAAACCATCGACAGCGACTTGCCCGAGCCCTGGGTGTGCCAGAACACGCCCAGCCGACCGGCCTCCTCGGGAGGACGGTCCTTGATCTTGAGAAGCTCGGCGATCGCTCGGTTCACCCCGAGGTACTGATGGTTCTTTGAGATCTTTTTCAGCAGACCTCCTGGCGCCTCCTCGAAGACCGTGAAGTTCTCCACCAGGTCCAGAAGTCGTTCCGGATCCCCCACACCCCGGAGTGCGGTCTCGAGACTGACAACGCCTTTCTCGCCCTCGTCATTGATCCGTTTCCACTCGAACAGGTGCTCCCAGGGGGAGAATGTGCCGCCCACCAGCGTCTCGGATCCATTCGACAGCAGCAGCACAGCGTTGTAGGTGAACAGCTGCGGAATCACCGACCTGTAATCCATCAGGTTGTCCTGATAGGCCGACTTTAGCGGCACGGAGGGCTTCTTGAGCTCGACAAACAGCAGCGGCAGCCCGTTGACGAAGCCGACCAGATCCGGGCGACGGCGGTGGAACTCGCCCTTGATCCAGAACTGGGAGGCTAGATAGAAGTCATTGGCCGTCGAATCGTTCCAGTCGATCACCCGGACCGTTTCGATGGCGTGACTACCGTCCTCCTCCGTGACCTCGACCTTCACACCGTCCTTGATCAGTCGGTAGGCCTCCTGGTTGGCGTTGACCGGGAGCAGGCGGGAGCGGTCCCGGGTCAGCTCTACGATGGCCTTGTCGAGGGCCTCAAAGGGCAGATGCGGGTTGAGTCTCTCCAGAGCAACACGGAGGCGACGCTCCAGCACCACATCCTGCTCGGTCAGTCGGCCCTCGCTGGAGACCGATCCTGTCCACTCCCCATAGAGATTGGCTGTTTCCCAGCCCAGTGAGGCCAGCAGCTCGATGGCTGGCTGTTCGACCAGCGTGTCCTCGGAGTAGTCCTGGGCGTGGGACGGCGGAGGCGTCATGCCGCTTCGACCTCCTTGTTGTCGGGCATGGGGATGTCGGATACATCGACTTCGCCGGAGATCAGCTTGGGGAGAAGCAGATCGCGTTGGGCGCGGAGGTTGACGTTCTTCTTTTCTAACGCGGCCATCAGTTCGTGAATGGGGCCAGCCATCCGATCAAAGAGCTGTACTACTTCTTTGGTAGGAATAGTCACTAGAAGGCCATGGATATCGTTTCTGTTCAATGTTGGAACTGCGGCTCCTACATTGAATTCCTTCAGGTCGATAGCAGACAGCGTATAGAAAGCAAAAAGCGAGGAGCCAAGCGGGAACGCCTTGCCCCATAATGTTGTATTGAGGGGCCAATAGCTGCCATGAACGTACCTAACCTTCCCGATAGAACCAGATCGCCCCGTAACAACACCCGGGCCGTCAACCTTGGCCTCAACATGGGTGCCACTTGCCCCAGTAGCAGACACGATCGGAAAATCTCCAGGCATTCTTTTTTTAACTGGTAAATCAAAGCCACGCTGGAGAACAATAACGTCTTGTAGGGTTCCAACCTCCCACCCCTCAGGAATCCTCCCAAGCTCACTCTCCTTGAAGCGCACTTCCTCATGCCCAGGGAAGCGAAAGTGGACGAACCACTCCTCGTAGAGCCGCCGGGCCATCTCCTTCAGGATCTCGATGCGACGCGTGTTGTTCTCAATGAGGTCATCGTAGGCGGAGAGGATCGAGGCTACGCGTATCTGAACATCACGAGAGGGAACTTCAATCTGGAAACTCTTGATCTTTGCTTGACTGATATTTTGTTGCGCCGCCCCCTGTGCCATAGCTATCAGACGGTGCCGATCATTCAACAGCCTGTAAAATAGCCAGCGATTGTTCGCAACCGCGCTATCTACTGTGAGGCTGCAGATGGCTTGATTGACTGTGCCGGGTCTTTTTAGCCAGCCAAGCTGCCCCACATTGGCCCCATACATAGCAAGTAATACTGAGCCTTCATCTACATATTTTGCCGAGCTTTTCTTTAACCCGAGATCGCTGATCTTCTCCTCGGAATCTGATATTGATGAATCGAGAAGCTCCTTTGACTTTATCCAGAGGTGCCCGACGCCATCGGCTGAGTAGTAGTCAGGCTGCTTCCTAGATGGCGTCCCCCCGCTGGTAACCCGGCTGCAGACCTTCTCAAGAGATAGGATTTGCATAGTCATGCTGGAGCCTCAAGTAAAGAAGCCGTATTCTCAGAAATCACTCCTTCTAGCTCTCTCGCTTCAGCGTTCAACACCTCCAGCTCCTCAGCCAGTTCCTCCAGCCGCTCCGCAAAGTCCACATCCTCGGCTTCCCTCGCCGCGGCACCGACATAGCGCCCGGGGTTCAGCGACCAGCCTTGTGCCTCGATCTCTTCCCGAGTTGCTACCTTGCAGAGGCCGGGAATATCAGCGTAGCCCTCGCCAAGCCCCCTCTCGGCCAGCAGCGACTCGCTGCCCTGATCAAGCTCAATAGCCTCGCCTCGGTAGAGTCGGACGATATTGGCTAGGAACTCGATCTGCTCCGGCAGCCAGTCGCGGTGCGCACGGTCGATCTGGTGGTAGAGATGGCGAGCATCGATGAACAGCACCTTGTCGGCCTGTTCGGCCTCGCTCTTGGCCCGATCGAAGAACCACAGGGTGCAGGGCAGGGTGACGGTGTAGAAGAAGTTCGGCCCCACCGAGACAATCACGTCCACGGCGCCGGACTCGACCAGTTTCTGACGGATCGTCTGCTCGCTGCCTCGGGCATCTCCCGCCGAGTTGGCCATGACGAAGCCTGCCCGCCCTGTAGGCTTGATAGCCGTACAGAAGAGCTGGATCCAGAGATAGTTGGCGTTGTCGGTCCTGGGCATCCCGAAGGGAAAGCGGGGGTCTCCCTCCAGGCGCTCCTTGTCTACGCCCGAGACGTTGAACGGCGGATTGGCCATAACGAAGTCGAAGCGCCCGGCGGCCTTGAACGGATCCTCGTAGTAGGTATTGGCCACCCGCACGTCACCGGACAAGCCATGAACCGCCAGATTCATCTTGTTCAGATTGACGGTGGTCTGGTCCTTCTCGGTCCCGAAGATCGAGATCTCGTCGATCGCGGCCTTGTGGTGGCGCTCTACGAACTCTGCCGAGTGGACGAACATGCCTCCGGAGCCGCAGGCCGGGTCGAAGATCCGCCCGTGATAGGGCTCGAGGATCTCCACGATCAGCTTGACGATGGCCTCGGGTGTGTAGAAGACGCCGCCTTTCTGGCCTTCCTTCAAGGCGAAGTTGCCGAGGAAGTACTCGTACACCTTGCCGAAAGCATCGCCCGACAGGTCCAGCGGCCCGAGCAGCTTCAGGAGCTCCAGCAGGACGCGGTTGTCGATCTTGGTGTAATTGCGAGGCAGGGCGCCCCTGAGGTCGCTGTTCTCCTCCTCGATGGCCTTCATGGCCTCATTGATAGCCTTGCCGATGTTCTCGCCCTCTGCGAGGTTCTGCAGGTGGGAGAACCGCGCCTCCGGCGGCAGAAAGATGACGCCCTCCTTCAGGTAATCATGCTTGCTGACCTTGCGCCGACCACCGGAGCCGACCGGTCCTAGCTTCTCCTCGGCCGATGCGTACTTCTTTTCCGCGTAGCGCAGGAATATCAGCCCTAGCACGGGGGCGGAAAATTCGGCAGGTTTCAGGCCCGTATTGGCCCACAGCTGGTCAGCTACTGCCCACAGGCGCTTGGCATCTTCTCCCTGGACCACTAGAGCTCCTTAGGTTTGTTCTTGAACGAGGGCTGGCTGAACGTTCCCCTTATCGAGGCCCCGGGCGCCCACTACCGGTCCCCAAGATACCGAGCGACCAGGAACGACGCAAGCCGTCGGAATGCCTAAGACTCTAGCCGAGTGACCTGCGCCAGAGTTGCTCCAGCTTGTCCAAATCGAGCTTCAGATCCATCTTGTTGATGTGCTCGGAGTACTCAGGAATGAAGTTATCCATCTGGCGGATGTAGTGCCGGAAGTCGGTGCCCTCGCCAACATGCCCGGTCATCAACCGACGAGGCGGAGTGGGCATGACGTTGCTGGCCATAGAATCAAAGGTTCCCCGGAAGGAGTGCATGACCTTCTTGTGAGCTTGATACAGCCCCAGCGGCTTCGTGATGTCCTCGCGGAACCGGTCGGCCCAGTAGCTTGAGCCCCGTTCAGTGACAGGCCAGAGTGTCGGCTGTTTGGACTGGGCTCGGAACCTGACCCAGTCGGCTAACCCCATCTTCAGCAGATCTGTGTGGATGGGTACCCAGCGAACGGAAACCTCCGTCTTGACCTGTGGGCGGTGCTCATGCTGGCGGATGTGGATCACTGGGTGCTCACAATCCAGCTCAACGTCCTCTGGCCGCAACCCCATGATCTCTTGCTGACGGGCTCCTGTATAGACGAGCACCGCCAGAAGCCAGAACATGCCTGCCGGATGATAGTTCTTATTGTCGAGCAGGAAACGGGAGTGCACTTCTTCTGACTCCAGGATCGTACTGACTTCGGCCAGGCTCCAGGGCTCGTAGGTTGAAACTGGATCCGCCGCTACCTTCAGAACCTCTTCAGCATGGTGCTCGAAGTGGGATTTGGCAGACGGGTTAGTTCTGAGGAATCTGAAGAAGTCCCGTGCTAGTCGGAACTTGCTCTCTTTTCCGCTGCCCCGGATCCGTTCGTCCTCAGGAACTTCGGGTCCGTCCACTATCTGACGAAGACTCATCCCCCGGTATTTGGCTTTGCGCTTGCGTCCTGCTGGGTATCTGCGCCGGAAGCAATCTCTGAGTTCCTCCAAGTGCTCCCAGGTGATCTCGGAGATGGGCAAATCCTGTCCCCAGAGCTCGAACAGGTCTTCCCGTAACCATTTCGCATGCTGATTCTTGCTTGGCCGGGTGCCTGAGACGCCGTCCTCCTCGCCGATTTGCCAACTCTTGCGGCCAGCTGCCCGGTAGTGCTCGACGCAGCGTTCCCATGCCTGCTGAAGAGTGAGAGCGTTCTGGCGGGAAGCCTTTGGGGCGGGCTGATGGTCCTCCTCTGGCGCATTCCAGAAATCGTTCCGGAACTCAGGGCTGTGTTGGCTGAGTAGATGGTAGCGTTTGGATTCGGCCTCGATACCGAAGAGCGTCAGGCGCTCCCGTTCCGCCGTGCTGAGGCTCTCGAAGTCGATACCAACTGACTTTGCGATATCTACAGCAACATCCTCCCATTGGTCGTATGCGGCCTTGGCAGCTTTTGGGGACCCAGATCTGATCGTGTCGATCGAATCGCCCACGACGCTGGAGAGCACCGACAACTGTTCAGGGTCTTGCAGTGTCCCGTCTGGTAGGGGTTCGCCGCTCCGTCGCGCCAAGCGATGGGCAGTGACCTGTTCTCGGAGCTCCTCGTTCAACCATTTGCCTACGAGCCGTTTGAGCTGTTCAGTTGAGTAGCTGTGACGCGTCATTCGAAGTTCTCCAAAGAAATCCAGCGCAAGACAGCCCAGCCGCTGGGCCTCAGCCCGGGCGTGTCGCTGCGACAAGTGAGTAAGTGACCGTCTTAGCTCCCGACGGCAGAAGGATGCCTGCAGATCAGCCGGGATTCGGATGCGGAAGTGCGGCCCACTGGACCGCGCGAGGAGATAGGACTTCGACACTGTGGTATCCCCCGAAGAGGTACGGCACGTCGGCTGGGTGTGTACCAGCCTGTGTACCAGTTTGTGCACCAACAGCGCTAAAAACCACCACCAGATCAACAGGATGCAGTGTTTGCAGGGCCTGCGGAGGAAATGGTGGCTACGGGTGGACTCGAACCACCGACCCCAGCATTATGAGTGCTGTGCTCTAACCGACTGAGCTACGTAGCCACAAGCGAGCCGGGTATTTTTTCCGCTTCCACGGTCAAAGTCAAGCTTTGCGGATGCCGAAGGCCACGGAATTGATCTGGTTCAAGTTCTCGCCCCGACAATCCCGGTAGATTGCCGCCTTCGAAGCGATGATCCGACCGAGGGGTGAGAAAAATGATGCGATGCGTGGTGCTGCTTGCGGGCGTGATGACCATGCCGGTGGCGTGGGCGCAGTATGGCCTCGACGAGCTGCCGGCTGACCTGGTTTCCGAGTACGAGACGTTGCGGGCGCAGGTCGAGCGCGATCCCGAGGCGCTCGATGGCGTCATCCGTGCCGGACGCGAACGGGCCATCTTCTGCAATACCTGTCATGGCGACGACGGCAACGCCGAGCGACCCACTTACCCGGCGCTGGCGGGCCAGAATGCCGACTACCTGCTCGACCAGATCGAGCAATTCGCCGCCGGCACGCGCGAGAAGAAAGTGATGAACGTGCTGGCGGCGACGTTCAGCAACCAGGAGAAGGTCACCCTGGCGCTGTACTACTCGCACATGCCGCGCGAGCGGCCCGGGATCGATCCGCAGCTGGCCCAGCGCGGCGCGGCGGCCTACCAGCTGCGCTGCGCGCAGTGCCACGGCGCGGACGGCCGCGGCGAGCAGGGCTATGCGCGAATCGCCGGCCAGCAGCCGGGTTACATCGCCAAAGTGCTGCGCGAGTACCGCAATGGCGAGAGCCCGCGGCGATTGAGCCCGATGTACGGCGTGGCTGCAGCACTCGACGAATCGGTCATCGACGCCATCGCTCACTACGCTGCCAGCCTCAGGTAGGCGCCGAGGGGTTACTCAGGCATTGGGTGCCCGAACTCGGCTTCGAAGCGCTCGGCGATTTCCTTCGGCGTGAAATCGTGGTGCTGCGGGCCGGCCTGGGCGATCTTGAGCGAACCGAGAATGGCGCCAAGCCGGCAGGCATCGGCCGGATCCCAGTCGCGTTCGAGGCCGTAGAGCAGGCCGGCACGGTAGGCGTCGCCGCAGCCGGTCGGGTCGGTGATCTTCTCCGGCTTGACGGCGGGGATGTGGGTCTTGCCGTCGGCCGTCCAGAGCTCCGAGCCTTCACCGCCGAGGGTGA
Source organism: Wenzhouxiangella indolica (assembly GCF_042310355.1). Lineage (NCBI taxonomy): Bacteria > Pseudomonadati > Pseudomonadota > Gammaproteobacteria > Chromatiales > Wenzhouxiangellaceae > Wenzhouxiangella > Wenzhouxiangella indolica. The sequence continues at coordinate 9,274 of NZ_JBHJMR010000026.1, forward strand.
TCACCAGGCCGCCGTCGAGGCGCGAGGTGATGTCGGCGTGTTCCCAGCCCGTCTTCTTCTTGAGCATTTCCCATTCGTAGGAATTGACCGCCAGCCAGTCGGCGTTGGTAATCATGCGCTGCAGTTCCTCGCCGTTGAACAGGGGCAGGCCCTGGCCCGGATCGAAGATGTGCGGGATGCCGGCGGTGCGGAACTGCTCTGAATGGTCGAGCATGGCCTGCTTGCCGTCGGGCGAGACGATGCCGAAAGTGATGTCGCGGTCTTCCGGAACCGGTTGGCAGTGGGCTTCGCCCATCGCGCCGGGGTGAAAGGCGGTGATCTGGTTGTCGTCCAGGTCGGTGGTGATGTAGGCCTGGGCCGTCCAGTGGTCGCCGAGACAGCGAACGAACTCCTGGTCGACATCGAGCCGATCGAGGTGTCGGGCGTAGTCGTCGAAGTCCGGACCGACGGTCGCCATCGGCAGGGGGTTGCCGCCGAGTTTCTTGAGGTTGTAGGCGATATTGCCGGCGGTGCCGCCGAAGTTCCGGTGCAGCTCGGGCACCAGGAAAGCGACGTTGATCATGTGGGTCTTGTCGGGAAGGATGTGATCCTTGAAGCGTTCCGGGAAGACCATGATGTTGTCGTAGGCCAGCGAGCCGCAGATAAGCACGGACATGGGGGTTCCTTGAGTTCGGGTGATTGAAGCAGGCGCCTATTGTAATGATCCTGCCAGTTCTTGCCGGCTCGCCGGCGCCCGAAACGGCTCCGGAAGCGCTGGAGGCTTGATCAATTTTTGAACTTGGTTCAAAATACGCAATTCATTCACGGCCGATCGGTCATCCTTTTTCCATGACGACCCAGCAGCGCAAGGCCCGCGAGTTCGCGGCCCGCGAAGACCTGTTTCTGGACACGGCCCGTCGGCTGATGCTGGCCGACGGCCTGCTGAACCTGACGATGGCGCGCGTGGCCCGGGCCTGCGACTATGCAACCGGCACCCTCTACCAGCACTTCCATTCGAAGGAAGACCTGCTTTTGGCCCTTTCGACCCGCATGTGCGGCGAGCGGGTGGATCTATTCTGCCGGGCGGCGGAGGCGCCGGGCAGCACGCGCGATCGCATGTTCGCCCTGTCGGTGGCCGATGTGCTGTTCGCGCGCCAGTGTCCGGAGCACTTCCGCCTGGCCCAGTACGTTTTTACCGAGGCGGTCTGGTCGGCCACGAGCGAGGCCCGTCGAACGGCCTCGCTGGAGTGCAGCCAGCCGATGTGCGACCAGGTGCGCTCGATCGTTCGCCAGGCAGTCGCCGACGGCGACCTGCCCGACCGGGGCCTGCGCAATCTCGACCTGGGGGTCGGCCCCTGGACGCTGTGCCTGGGCATGCACACGCTGGTACACGCCGACGGCTTGTTGTCCTTCTACGACGTCAAGCGCCCTTATGGCCTGCTGTTGCAGCACATCGAGTTCCTCCTCAACGGCCTGGACTGGAAGCCGCTGGTGACCGACGTCTCCACGCAGCATGTCGCGCGCAAGGTCGAACGGCTCTGCAGCGACGTTTTCACCGACGACTGCAACCGCGAGGGCATCGATGAGCTCCTCGAGGCGCTCGGCGCCCGGCAGAATTCATGAATCAACAGAGTTAATTCCATGGCAACGCAATCCAAGCACAAGCAACAAGGCAAGCCGTCGGTGACCAAGCGCATGATCGTCATGCTGTTGATCGCGGGCGTGATTTTCGGCGGCGTGTTCGGCTGGAAATGGTTCAGCACGATGATGATGAACCAGTACTTCGACAACATGCCCGAGCCGACGGTGGCCGTTTCGGCGACGCAGGCCGAGCGCGACAGATGGGCGCGCGAGATTCGCGCGGTGGGCAGCTTCAAGGCCACCAACGGCGTCAACCTGACCACCGAGCTGGGCGGGATCGTGCGTTCGCTGGAGTTCGAAAACGGCGCCTACGTTGAAACCGGCGATGTGCTGGCGCGGCTCGATGTCGATGCCGACGAGGCGTCGCTGGCCGCGCTCGAGGCCGCGCGCGACCTGGCCGAATCCGAGCGCGACCGCCTGCGACGCCTGCGTGAGCAGAACAGTGTCTCCGCGTCGGAACTCGACCAGGCCGAGTCGCGCTTCCGGCAGGCGTCCGCCGAGGTCGAGGCCCAGCAAGCCCGCATCGACCAGAAGATTCTCCGGGCACCGTTCGACGGCTATCTCGGCATTCGCCGCGTCGACCTCGGCGAATACATCGGGCCGGGTACGCCGATCGTGCCGCTGCGCGCGATTGCCCCCATTTTCATGAACTTCACGCTGCCAGAGCGCTATCTGCCCAACATCGAGGAGGGCGCCGAAGTGACCGTCACGACGGATGCCTGGCCGGACGAACGATTCGAGGGCCGGGTGACCTCGGTAGAGGGATCGATCAACGACGAGACCCGCAGTTTCCTGGTTCAGGCCACGTTCGAGAACGCCGACATGCGACTGCGCCCGGGCATGTTCGCCAGCGCCGTCATTCGCTGGGGCGAACCGCGCGAGGTGCTGATGGTTCCGCAAACGGCGGTCAGCTTCAATCCCTACGGCAACTCCGTGTACGTCATCCAGGGCGAGGAGGACGAGCTGACGGTCGAGCGCCGGCTGGTCCAGACCGGCGAGCGGCGCGGCGACATGGTGGCCGTCACCGACGGCCTCGAGGACGGCGACCGGGTCGCCACGAGCGGGCTGCTCAAGCTCAGCAACGGCACGAAGGTGGAAATCAACAACGAGATCCGGCCCGAGTCCGATCTCGATCCAGAGCCGGTCGACGGTTGAGCCCGAGATGAAATTCACCGACATCTTCATCAACAAGCCGGTGCTGGCCACGGTGGTCAGCCTGTTCATCCTGCTGCTGGGCCTGCGCGCGGCTACCGACCTGAACGTGCGCCAGTATCCCGAGCTGCAGAACGCGGTCATCAGCGTGTCGACGGCCTACATCGGCGCCGATGCCGACCTGGTGCAGGGCTTCATCACCACGCCGATGGAGCGCGAGGTGGCCACCGCCGAGGGCATCGACTACATCGTCTCGACCACCGTGCCCGGCGCCTCGACCATCCAGGCCTACCTGGATATCGAAACCGACCCCAACGAGGCGCTCACGCAGGTCGCTGCCAAGGTCAACAAGCTCAGGGGCGAGTTACCGGATGCGGCCGAGGACCCCATTGTCGATCTCGCCGAGGGCGAGTCGACCGCCGCGATGTACCTTTCGTTCTACAGCGAACTGCTCGACAACAACCAGATTACCGACTACCTGGTGCGCGTGGTCGAGCCCAAGCTGGCGACGATTCCTGGCGTGCAGCGTGCCCAGATCCTGGGCGCCGAGACCTTCGCCATGCGGATCTGGCTCGAACCCGATCGCATGACCGCGCTGGGCGTGACCGCCAGCGACGTCCACGGGGCGCTGGCGCGCAACAACGTGCTCTCGGCGGTGGGCTCGACCAAGGGCCAGATGATCTCGGTCGGGCTGACCGCCGAGACCGATCTGCGCACGCCCGAGCAGTTCCGCGAGCTGGTGGTCAGCTCGACCAACGACACGGTCGTTCGCATCGCCGATGTGGCCCGGGTCGAGCTGGGTTCGGAAACCTACAACTCGTCGGTCAGCTTCAACGGCGAGGAGGCGACGTTCATCGGCGTGGAGGTGTCGCCCGACGCCAATTCGCTCGATGTCATCGCCGACGTGCACGAAGTCTGGGACAACGAGATCCTGCCCGAGCTGCCCAACGGCCTTCAGGCCGATATCCCCTACGACAGCACCGAGTACATCAACAACGCCATCGAAGAGGTGATCGCCACCATCATCGAGGCGCTGCTCATCGTCGTCGTCGTCATCTTCCTGTTCCTGGGCTCGCTGCGCACCGTCCTCATTCCGGCCGTGGCCGTGCCCCTGTCGCTGATCGGCGCGATGTTCCTGATGCTGCTGATGGGTTTCTCGATCAATCTGCTCACGCTGCTGGCCATGGTGCTCGCCATCGGCATCGTGGTCGACGACGCCATCATCGTGCTCGAGAACATCCACCGGCATATCGAAGAAGGCATGACGCCCAAGGACGCCGCGCTCCAGGGCGCCCAGGAACTGGCCTGGCCGGTGGTGGCGATGACCACCACCCTGGTGGCGGTCTACATTCCGATCGGTTTCATCGGCGGCCTGACCGGTACCCTGTTCGTCGAGTTTGCCTTCACCCTGGCCGGCGCGGTGCTGCTGTCGGGCATCGTGGCGCTGACGCTGTCGCCGATGATGTGTGCGAAGCTGCTCAAGGCGCACGACGGCGACAACGGCGACAGCCGCCTGGCGCGCTGGCTCGACGAGCAGTTCGACAAGCTGCGCCGGGCTTATCGGCGGAGGCTGCACGGCGCGCTGGAGACGAAGTCGGTGATTGCCGTGTTCGGCCTGATCGTGCTCGTTTCCTGCGGCTTCCTGTTCATGGCCTCGAGCTCGGAGCTGGCGCCGGAGGAAGACCAGGGCTTCATCATCGCGCAATCGACCAGCGACCCGTACTCGACGATCGAGTACCTCGAGCGCTACACCCGCAGCTACGTCGACCTGATCGACGAGATTCCCGAGCTGGAGAACGTGTTCATCATCAACGGCGCCAGTGGCGGCGGGGGCGGCATGGCCGAGTCGAGCAACTCGGCCATCACCGGTTTCGTGCTCAAGCCCTGGAACCAGCGCGAGCGCGGCACCCGCCAGATCATGGACGAGGCGATCCAGCCGGCCACCCAGAAAGTGGCCGGGCTCGACGTGGCCACTTTCATGCCGCCGTCGCTGCCCAGCGGGGGCTCCGGTTTCCCGGTCGAGTTCGTCATCGGCTCGACCGAGCCGCTGAGCAATATCGAGGGCCTGGCCGGAGAGATCCTCGAGGCCGCGCGCGAAAGCGGCAAGTTCATCTTCGTCAATTCCGACCTCGACATCGACAAGCCGCGCGTGCGCATACAGGTTGACCGCGACAAGGCCGCGCTGCTGGGTGTGGACATGGCCACCCTGGGCAGCGATCTCTCGGCGATGATGGCCGGCGGCTACGTCAACCGCTTCTCGATGGACAATCGAAGCTACCGGGTCATCCCGCAGGTCACCCGCGAGCGCCGCCTCAATCCCGAGCAGCTCGAGGACTACTACACCCGATCGAGAAGCGGCGAGCTGATTCCCATGTCCAACCTGGTGAGCCTCGAGGAAACCGTGGAACCGCGCCAGCTCAAGCGCTTCCAGCAGCTCAACGCGGTGACGATCTCGGGCGTGCCGCGGCCCGGCGTGCCGCTGGGCGATGCCCTGTCGATTCTCGAGGACGCCGCGGCCGAGGTCCTGCCTCCGGGCTACAACGTCGATTACGCCGGCCAGTCGCGCCAGCTCCGAACCGAGGGCGCGGCGCTGCTGCTGACCTTTGCCTTCGCGCTGACGGTGATCTTCCTGGTGCTCTCGGCCCAGTTCGAGTCCTTCCGCGACCCCCTGATCATGCTGGTCACCGTGCCCATGTCGATCTGCGGGGCCATGATTTTCGTCTCGCTGGGCCTGACCACGCTCAATATCTACACCCAGGTCGGCCTGGTCACCCTCATCGGCGTGATCTCCAAGCACGGCATCCTGATCGTGGAATTCGCCAACAAGCTGCAGCTGGAAGGCATGAGCAAGCGCAAGGCCATCGAGGAAGCCACCTCTATCCGCCTGCGCCCGATTCTCATGACTACGGCCGCACTGGTGCTGGCGATGGTGCCGCTGCTGATCGCTACCGGCGCGGGCGCGGCCTCGCGCTTCTCCATGGGCCTGGTCATCGCCACCGGCATGACCATCGGCACGGCGTTTACCCTGTTCGTGGTCCCGGCGATGTATCTCTACCTGGCGCGTGATCATGGGCACGCCGAGGAGGCCGCTGCGTGACGGAGGCCTTCTGAGAGGTTTCCGGTTTCCGGTTTCCGGTTTCCGGTTTCCGGTTTCCGGTTTCCGGTTTCCGGTTTCCGGTTTCCGGTTTCCGGTTTCCGGTTTCCGGTTTCCGAAATTTGAGGAGGTGGTGCCGGAATAGTTCCAGGAAGTTCTCGACCGAAGTCCGCCACGTACGTATCGCGGCTGGCCCGCCCTCCGCTACCCGACCGTTGTCGCCGGAACCCGGTAACCGGAAACCGGAAACCGAAATGACCGCTGTCAACCCAAAGTAGAAACGTCCCCTTTTCTGCAAAGTAGAAATGTCCCCTCCGGGGTCAGGATGTTCGGCCTAGATAGCCGGTTCTCCACGGATG
>NZ_JBHJMR010000027.1:0-14443 GCF_042310355.1 Wenzhouxiangella indolica
GGGCCGTAACGCATCGGCCGATGCGTTGCGCTTCGCTCCACGCATCCTACGCTTCTCCGCAACCGCGCAGATGGCGCGCGCTCAGCGCGCGGGGGTCAATCCAGAGCGCAAGCCCGGGATCCCTCCCATGGCCACTTTCGGAAACGATCCAGGGCACCACGCGACCAGCCGGGCTATCGCGAAGCCCGCTCACCGAAGGGGCCAGCCCCCACAGTGATCAAGCTCCTGAGGCAACTGAGCGTGGGACTTTGAAGTTAGAGGGCGCTTTTGCTTACTTTTGTCGCGAATGACAAAAGTGAGTCGCCGCAAGACCCCGCGAAGCGGGCCCGGGCGAAACAGATTTTGACGTGTCGAGGCCCCCACCCCGCCCGGTGGCGCCACCCCCTCCAAGACCGGCACCCGCCACAACCAAAAACGCCGGGCAGGGCCCGGCGCTTCGAAGCGAACTCGCGAGCGCGAAGTCGCTTACTTGATCTTGGCTTCCTTGTACATCACGTGCTTGCGCACCACCGGATCGTACTTCTTGAACTCCAGCTTGTGCGGGGTGTTCTTCTTGTTCTTGTCGGTGGTGTAGAAGTGCCCGGTGCCGGCACTGGAAACCATGCGGATCTTGTCGCGTGCGCTATTGGCCATCTCGGCAGCTCCTTAAACGTGTTCGCCGCGGGATCGCAGATCCGAGAGGACCTGATCGATGCCGTTCTTGTCGATGATGCGCAGTCCCTTGGTGGATACGCGCAGCTTGACCCAGCGGTTTTCGCTCTCGACCCAGAACCTGTGGTTGTGCAGGTTCGGCAGCGAACGCTTGCGGGTGCGGTTGTTGGCGTGGGATACGTTGTTTCCGACCAGCGGGCGCTTGCCGGTCACCTGACACACTCGGGACATGACGAATGTTCCTGAAATTGGGTTGGTTGCTAATCGAGCCGGACTTTATACCCTAGAATCGGCCGCAAATCAAGGATTACCCGCCATTTCCGGTCGACCCGGACAGCAGGCGCTCCAGGTCGGCGGCAATCTCGGCCACGCCCAGGCTGTCGAGAAGCATCAGCTGCGGCTGGCCTTCGGCGTCGAACACGAAGATGGCCGAGCTGTGGCTGACCTCGTAGCTGCCGTCTTCGCGCCGATCCTCGTAGCCGTATGTGGTGCGGTAGCGGCGCGTCAAGGACTTGAGCTGTTTCTGGCTGCCGGTCAGACCGACCATGCGCTCGCTGAAGGCGTCGGTGTAGTCGGCAAGCTGCTGCGGCCCGTCGCGCTCGGGGTCGACGCTGACAAAGGCGAGCTGCAGCTGCTCCTGCTGGGGCTCGGGCAGGCGCCGCACGGCCGCGACCAGGCGCGCGAGGGTGGTCGGGCAGATATCGGGGCAGTGGGTGAAGCCGAAATACAGGGCGACCGGCCGGCCGGCGAAATCCTGCTCCGTAACCGTCTCCCCCGATTCAGCGGTCAGCTCGAAGGCCAGCGGCGGCATCAGGCCGGAAATGTCCTTGCCGTTCCAGCTCGGGTCGCCGCAGGCCGACAGCGCGATGGCCAGCACGATCACCGCCGGGACCCGGATGTTCACGACGAGGTCACCGGCACGACGGTGAAGGTCACGGCCTGCTCCGACGGCTCGACACCCTCGAAGCCGAGCACGATCTCGACCGCGTCACCCACCTCGAAATCGCGTTGGGCGCGCATCAGCATCAGGTGCAGCCCCTTGGGCTCGAACGACACCGTCTCGCCCGATCCGACGAGCACGCCACCGTGCTGGTGCTCCATGCGGGCGCTGCCTTCGTCGTCGATCACGGTGCGGTGAATCATCACTGTCTCGAAAGCCGGCGAGGCGGCCGATACCAGGCGGACCGGGGCATCGCCGTGATTGCGGACGGTGAAGTAGCCGGCCATCGGCGCGCCGCCGGGCACCAGGCGCACGCGCGGGTTGTCGACCTCGATCGGCGCCGCCGGAGCCATGTCCGCCACCCACCACACCGCGCCGGCCACCAGGACGGCGACCAGCAATACACCAGAGATGATTTTCATGCCTTGCGCTCCTTGTCGGTTGAATCGACCCGGCTCAAGCCGCCGCCGGGCGGGCGGCGTTGCGCGCCGCATCGTCGTAGATCCAGAATCTCAGAATCACCAGCGCACCGACCACGCTCATCATGGCGGCCGGAATCCAGGTGATCAGACCGCCGAGGTGCTGGTCGGTCATCGGGTCCAGCGGCCAGGCGCGGCCGCACACCGCGTAGACCTCGAACCAGTTCGAATCGGCAAAGGTGATGCTCGCGCCGATGATGATCTGCGGCACCATCACGGCAAACAGCAACAGCACGCGCGTGCCGTAACCCAGGCGCGGGGTGATCCCGGACTTGCCGCGATCGAACATCAGCCACCAGAACAGCAAACCGTCGAGCGCCATCGACCAGTTCATGACCCAGTACAGCGTCAAGCTGAGCATGGCGTCGAAGTGAATCTCGGGCGTCAGCCAGAAGGCGATCAGGCCGACGAACAGGAAGCAGGCGATGGCCGGCTGCTGCAGCCAGCGATACGGCACGACCCACACCGCACGCAGCCAGCCCTGGCGCGCGAACCAGGCGCGGACGCGCGGCGGAATGCCGCGGGCGAGCACCGGCGCGGGCATGGCCAGCGCGATCAGGAAGGGTGCGAGGTGATGCAGCACGAGATGCTGGCCGCGATGGATGAAGAACATGTACTGCGACCAGTAGTCGAAGTGCGTCTGGGTGACCAGGTACATCAGCACCACGCCGAGCACGAAGCCGAGGATCGGCCCGTAGCCCGGCAGCTCGCCGGCCGGCGTGTTGCGCAGGCCGTTGAAGTACAGCAGCAGGGCGCTCCAGACACTGATCTGGACCAGCCAGCTGAACTCCCAGGGCACGAAAAAGGCGAGAAACTCGGTCACGACAACCCGACTGCATCAGCAACCGCTTATTTTAATCCAATGCGGTGAGCATGCCGTGGCTAATTGTCGCCGATCCGCCGGCGCCGAATCAGCCCCTCGGCGAGGAAGGCCGGAACGATTCGCTTGAGCCGGGCGCGCTGATCGTCGGCCAGGTTCGACCCGAGCAGGGCTTCGAGCCAATCGACGGTCATGCGCCGTTCGTCGCGGCCGCCGTCGGCGGCGGCCTCGCAGGCGATCAGGCGCAGCTCGTTGCGCTTGAACGAGCGCGGGAAGCCGTCGAGATAGTTCCCGCACAGCCGTATCGTCAGCGCGGGATAGCCGTGGGCGCGCGAGGCACGCACGAGCGCATACATCGACTCGGTATCGCCCAGGCAGAACGCCGGATCGTGATCGAGCAGGCTCGCGGCTTCCTCGACCGCCGCGCGGGGTCGCCCGAAGCCGGCGAGCAGGGCGTTGACGTGCACCCGTCCGTGCTCGACCCGTCGCAAGGCGTCGCCGGCCATGGTCAGGGCGTCGGCCAGCTGCCGGTGCTGCTGCGGCGTGCCGCCCTTTCGAACGACTTGCGCGTACAGCGCGTCCAGGTCTGCGGGAGCGACCCTCGACGAATCGACGGCTCTCGCGGGGCCGTGAAGCACGCGACCGGCCAGATCGAACCAGGCGATGGTGGCCCACATCCAGTAGAACAACACCGCGGCCTTGTGGGCCGGCTGAACGGAAAGCGGCAGGGGCAGAACCGATAGCCCGAGATAGCCGATCGCCAGGCCGAATAGCGCACCCACCAGCCCGGCAACCGCCCGCCCGCCGACCTGTGCGGCGAGATCGCGCCAGTGCAGGGGATCGAGTGCATTGATCAGTGACGGCGAGCGCGAGAGCACCAGGGTGGACGGCACCAGCGCCACCAGCAAGAACAGCGCCAGCAGTGCGGCGAGCCAGCCGGTCGACACCCCGGTCAGCACCGCGCTGGCGGGCACCATGGCCAGCAGCCAGAGCACGATCAGCCGCCCGACCAGGCCGGGCGGGATATCCTGCTCGACCCGCTCGGCCAGGGTGCGCGCACCGGCCGCCGCGGCCAGCAGGCAGCGGGCCGCCAGGCGCAGGGTGATCACCCAGGTGACGACCACGAACACCACCGTCGCCGCGGCACGCGGCCCACCCGGCAGCAATCCGCCGGCCAGGTCCAGCAGCAGGGCAAGGGCGGGAGTCGCCAGCAACCACGATCGCTGGGGCGGGGCCAACGGCGCCCGCGCGGCTTCAGCCAGGGACTCACGAGCCCACTCATCCTGATTGTTCAGCGCCACCTCTCGCGAGACCTCCATCTTGACCGGATTACCGCCGTGCCCGAGTATGCCGTGAACGGCGCCGCAAACGGCACGATATCCTGTCGATGACCACGGCGCGTTACGGGTCCAAGGAGAAAGCACATGCGAAGCAGGCAACAGACCGCGAAGATACTGGGCTGGGCCGGCGTACTACCCTTCGGGGCATGGGCGCTGGTGGCCTGGACCGGGGCGCCGCACTGGCTGATGGAATTGCTGGTCGGCTACGGCGTGCTCATCCTGGCCTTCATGGGCGGAACGCTCTGGTCGGCCGCACTCGACAAACCCCAGGAACCCGAAGCACCGCTGATCGCCAGCATCGTCCTCGTGCTGGCCGCGCTCCCGGCATTCGTGCTGCCCGCCATCTCGGCGGCGCTGTTGCTGGCGGTGCTGTTTGCGCTGCACTGGACGGCCGAGTACCTGTGGATCCGGCAGGTGCAGCCGGGCTGGTATCGACGCATGCGCATGGGCATTACCGCCTCGGTCATCACCCTGCTGGTCCTGGCCGTATTGATCGAACTGGGCGCATGAAGCACCGCCACGATCGCTGAGTGCCGGGAACCACCGACACATTGGACTGTCGATCCCTGCAAGCCCCCTTTTTTTACACAACCGGAGCCTTTAATGATCAATCGAATCGCCATCGCTTTCCTTGCCACCACTTTCCTGGCCGGCCCGCTGGCGGCCCAGCACACCAAGGACTACTCCGACCAGTTGCCGGATGACCTGCCGGAATTCGAGGAAGTCGACCAGAACGACGACTCGATGATCGATTGGGAAGAAGCGAAGGCCGTTGGCGTGCCGCGCGAGGTGTTCGAGGCCGAACAGCAGCAGGGCTACCTGACGCAGCCGACGTGGGACTACGTCATCTTGCGGAAGGATCCTTGATCGTCGTCCTCTGACGGGGACTGAGGAGCAGGCGCCCGCGAGCGCGGGCGCCTGTCCGGGCGGCGGGATTACTCGATGATGAACTCGCCGCGCATCATGGCCACGTGGCCGGGGAAACTGCAGAAGAACTCGTAGTCGCCGCCGGCTTCAAGCCCGTCCAGGCTGAAGGTGATCGACGTCGACTCGCCGCCGCCGATCTGTTCGGTGGCAGCAATCACGCGCTCGTCGTCCGGCTTGACGTAGTCATTGTCCAGCCCGGCCGAGACACCGTCCTGGGCGATGCCCTGCACGTCTTCACTCTTGGAAAGAACCCAGTTGTGGCCCATCTGTTCGACGGCCATCTTGCCGCTGTGGGTCAGGGTCAGGGTGACTTCGGAGCACTCGCTGCTGACGGTGAGCGAGTCCTTGTCGAATCTCATCTGGTCATTGCTGTCGATGGTCAGCTCGCAATCCTGCGCGAGCAAGGTACCCGAGAGCAGGAAACCGGCGAGCAGGGATGACAGGCGTATGGCGTTGTTCATGAGTTGCACTCCTTGAGGATTGCATTGGTTGGGGGCATTACTGTATGTCTGTCTCGTGACCGGAAAATCAAGGCCCGGGGCCTTCGAATCAGGCGCTTTGAAGGCCCCGGTCACGGCCTCGGTCGAAGCGCAACTCGGGCGCGCCAGGGCGAAGTCGTAGTGTCGTAGGATGCGTGGAGCGACAGCGCAACGCATCGGCTCCCGGCGGTCGAAGCCGATGCGTTACGGCGTTGGCCTTACTGTCCGAGCTCGGTCGGCAACGGCGGTGCCTCGTCGGGAATGTCGTCGGAATAATCCTCGAGCATCGCCCGGATCTGCTCGATGGCCGCCTGCAGCTGGCTGTCCGTTCCGCTGTTGGTCGCCACGGGGTCGAGTTCGACCTCGATATCGGGCGCCACGCCCTCGTTCTCCACCGACCACTCGTTGTCGGTATCGACGAAGCGGAAGTGCGGCACAGTCATGGTGCCGCCGTCGACGAAGCCGGGATTGGCGTAGATGCCGATCAGCCCGCCCCAGGTGCGCTTGCCCAGCAGCGGACCGATGTCGAGTTCGCGGAAGGCGTAGGGCAGGTAATCACCGCCGGAGCCGGCATCCTGGTCGATCATCATCAGCTTCGGCCCGTGCAGGGCGCCGAAGGGCGTGCGCGACATTTCACCGTGGCGATAGACCCAGTTCGAAAGATGCGGGCGCGAGAGCACCTCGACGATGTAGTCGGCCGCCTGGCCGCCGCCGTTGGCGCGCTCGTCGATGATCACTGCTTCGCGGTCGAGCTGGGCGAAGAACATGCGGTTGAAGAAGGTGTATCCGGCGCCGGCGGTGTTGGGCAGGTAGACGTAGCCGACGCGACCGTCGGTGGCCTCGTCGACCGCCCGGCGATTGGCCTCGACCCAGGCCCACAGGCGCAGCTCGCCTTCACTGTCGACCGGCTCGACGATGATCTGGCGCGAATCGTCGCCGTCCGGGTCGGGCCCCACTCTCAGGCGCACCTGCTCGCCGACGGTGTTGTACAGGTGCTCGTGAAGGTTGTCGTCCGCGTTGATCTCGCGGCCGTTGACCGCGAGGATGTAGTCACCCTCACGCGCGGCGTTGCCCGGCTGGGCCAGCGGCCCCCGCAGGAAGGCGTTCCAGGACTCGCCCGTGTAGATGCGCTCGATGCGCCAGCGGCCGTCGTCGACGACGTAGTTGGCGCCGAGCAGGCCGCCGCCGGGTCCGGATTCGCTGTGGACGTCGCCGCCGCCGACGCGGTTGTGCCCGGCATGCAGCTCGGCGATCATCTCGACCATCAGCGCGTTCAGGTCCTCGCGCCGGCCGACGTGCTCGACCAGCGGCCGATACTGCTCGTAGACGGCGTCCCAGTCGAGGCCGTGCAGGTTGTCGGCGTAGAAGTATTCCTTCTGCATGCGCCAGCCCTCGTCGAAGATCTGCGCCCATTCCTTATTCGGGTCGATGCGCATGCGCAGGCCGGAGAGGTCGACCGCTTCGGGCTCGATCTTCTCGCCGGCCTCGGCGACCTGGACCGAGCCGTTTTGGTAGATCAGCAGGTGACTGCCGGCGGCACTGATCTCGAAGCCGTTGAGGCCGCTGAACACGGTTGACGCCTCACGCTTGTCGAAGTCGAAGCGCATCAGGCGGTTCTCGTCGATATTGTTCTCGCCCGGCATCTCCACGGTCGAGCCCGGCTGCGGGTAGCGGATCCAGAACAGGCTGCCGTCGCCGGCGACCTGGAGGCCGCGGTAGTTGCCCTTGGCCACCGGCAGGGCGACCGTGCGCTCGGCCAGGCCGTCGAAGTCGATGCGGACCTCGATGTCCTTGTCTTCCTCGTCCTTACCGTCCTCGTCCTTGCCATCGCCTTCGGCGTCTTCCCCGCCGGCGTCCTCGTCGCCGGTGCGCGGCGCCAGCGGCGACTCGCTGTCCTCGGCCAGCACCAGGGCGTAGATCCCGGCGCGATATGGCCGCTCCTGGGTCGACATGTCCAGCCCGAACTGGATCGGGCCGGCGTTGGTCGAGGCGGCCATGTACAGGTACTTGCCGTCGCGGCTGAAGGCCGGCGAGGCGACGTCGGCCATGCCGTCGCTGATGCGCCTCGACTCATCCGACTCGAAGTCGTGAACCATCAGGTCGCTGAGGTAGTTGTCGCCGCTGAGCGTGTAGGCCAGCCAGCGACCGTCGGGCGAGAAGGCGACGTCGAAGCCAGCCATGCGGGCCGACTGGTCGATGCGGCTGCGATCGCCGTCTTCCAGGTCGATCACGAACAGGCTGATGCCGTTGTCGGAATAGGCGATGCGCCCCTGTTCGGCGTCCCAGGCCTCGAGCGAGTAGAAGTCCGGCCCCAGCTCGTGGCGCGCGATCTCTTCGCCGTGCTGGTCGGCGACGACCAGCTCCTGGCCCTCGAGCGACTCGACGATCCATGCGATCTCGCTGCCCTCGGGCGACCAAAGGGCCGGGTACTCGCGCTGGCCGTCGGTGACGGTCAGGTTGCGCGTCGAGCCGTGTTCGACCGGCACCGTGAAGACGTCGCCGCGGGCGGTGGCCAGCACACGCTTGCCGTTAGGCGAGATGCCGACGCGCTCGATGTTGCCCTGCACGCTCTTCCACTCGGTGCGTTGCTGGGGCAGGTCAGGATTGAGTGCAATGTCCAGCGTACGGCGCTCGCCGCTGGCGAGATCCAGTTCGTGCAACTGTCCCCCGGCCTCGAACACGATGTGATCGCCGTGACCGTCGGCCCAGTGCACGTCCCACTCGGCCTGGTCAGTCAGGCGCTCGATCTCGCCCGAGGCCGGATCGAAGGCGTGCAGGTTCAGTCGCTTGTCGTGACGGTCGGAGATGAAGACCACGCGTTCGCCCATCCAGAAGGGCTGGATGTCGTTGACGCGCTCGCCGGGGATATCGACGACTTCACCGGCTTCGGGGTCGATGATGCGGACCGACGGCGTGGTGCCGCCGCGATAACCGCGCCAGCCGGCCGAGCCGCCGTAGAGGCCGTTGTAGGCCGGGCCGTGGTCGATGTAGGCCAGGCGCTCGCCGGCGCCGTCCCAGCGGCCGCGGAAAAAGCGCGCCGCCATCTGCTTGACCGGCGCACCGCCGTCGACCGGCACGTGCCAGAGCTGGGCGGAGCGACCGTGGTCCGTCTCGCGGCGGGAAGCGAATGCGACTTCCTCGCCGCCGGCGTTCCAGCCGACCGGCACGTCGCTGCCCGGATGCCAGGTCAGGCGCCTGGGCTGGCCGCCATCGACCGAAATCACGTACACGTCGGTGTTGCCCTCGTATTCGGCGGCATAAGCGATGTGCCGGCCGTCGGGCGAGAAGTAGGGATTGTTCTCTTCGGCCGCGGCGCTGGTGAGGCGTTTCGGGTCGCCGCCGTCACGATTGGATATCCACAGATCGCCGGCGTAGACGAAGGCGAGGTGGTCGGCCGAAACGGCGGGCTGGCTCAGCAGCCGGGTAGGTTCGGCAAGGGCCGCTGTTGAAAGCAGCGCCAGCGCCGCGAGCAGGCTGGTCGGGAAAGTTCGCACGGATCGACTCCTGAAATTGGGCTCGTGATTGATCGCCGGACTATATCAGCCCGCCGTCACCGCGGCATGGGCTGGAAGTCACGGCACCGCGGCAGCGTGAGCGGGCGGGCGGAATCGCCGTGCTAGTATCGAATTCCCGAACGGGAGGAAGCCGGATCGGGTAAAACGAAGACGGGCAGTCATGCCCGCCACCACCAGTCATTCGGGAGGGAATGCGGTATGAGCGGCGTCTATATCACCTTTGCACTTTATTTCGTTGTCCTGCTGGTACTGGGCGTCATCGCCTGGCAGCGCACTTCGAACCTGTCCGACTACATCCTGGGCGGGCGATCGCTGGGCAGCGGCGTCACGGCCCTTTCGGCCGGCGCGTCCGACATGAGCGGCTGGCTGCTGCTCGGGCTCCCCGGCGCGGCCTACCTCAGCGGCCTGGAGGCCGGCTGGATCGCGCTCGGCCTGCTCATCGGCACCTGGCTGAACTGGCTGGTTGTCGCCTCGCGGTTGCGCACCGCCACCGAGAAGCTCGACGACTCGCTCACCCTGCCGGACTATTTCCAGCGCCGCTTTGCCGATAATTCGCGCGTTCTTCGAATCCTGCCGGGCATCTTCATCTTCATCTTCTTCTCGCTCTACGTCAGCTCCGGGCTGGTCGCCGGCGGCCGGCTTTTCGAGGAAGTCTTCGGCCTGCCCTACATGTGGGCGGTGACGACGGGTGTGCTGGCGATCATCATCTACACCTTCATGGGCGGCTACCTGGCGGTCAGCTGGACCGACGCCCTGCAGGCCCTGCTGATGTTGCTGGCGCTGGTGGCCGTGCCCATCATGGTCTTCGGCACCGGCGACACGGGCCTGTTCGAAGCCGTGCGCGAGAAGAATCCCGAACTGCTCAATCCGTTCACCGACTCGAGCGGGCAGGCCATCGGCCTGATCGCGATCATCTCCTCGATGGCCTGGGGCCTGGGCTATTTCGGCCAGCCGCATATCCTGGCGCGATTCATGGGCATCCACCACGTCAGCCAGCTCACCAAGGCGCGACGCATCGCGGTCAGCTGGGCGGCGATCGGCCTGGTTGCCGCCGTGCTGGTCGGCATGGCCGGCATCGGCGGACTCGAGACAACGCTGACCGGCGCCGATACCGAGAAGGTCTTCATGCGCCTGGTCGAAGTGCTGTTCCACCCCCTGGTCGCCGGCATCTGCCTGGCCGCCATCCTCGCCGCCATCATGTCGACAGCGGACTCGCAGCTCCTGGTGGCCTCCTCGGTGGTGTCGGAAGACTTCTGGAAAGGCCTGCTGCGTCCCGACGCCAGTCAGACCGAGCTGGTCTGGGTAGGCCGTATCTCGGTGATCGTCATCGCCCTCCTCGCCTTCTGGTTCGCCCGCGATCCCGACAGCAAGGTGCTCGACCTGGTCTCCTACGCCTGGGCCGGCCTGGGCGCGGCCTTCGGCCCGGTGATCGTCATGTCGCTGTTCTGGTCGCGCATGAGCCGCACCGGCGCCGCGCTGGGCATGCTTGCCGGCGGCGTGACCGTCATCGTCTGGCAGCCGCTCGAAGGCGGCCTGTTCGACATCTACGAGATCCTGCCCGGCGCCATCTTCGCGGCCCTGGCGGCCTGGATCTTCAGCCTGGTCGTGCCGGATGATCGCGCCACCGAACAGTACCAGCGCATGCTCGACTGAGTCAGTGCCCGGCAAGCCATGAGCAAGCAGGCCGGGCGACTGACGCCGCTGAGACGGCGGGTGCTGGATGCCGAGTTCGAGCGGCTGCTCGAGCTCGACGAGAACCAGCGGGCCGAGCGCCTGCGCGAACTCGCCGGGCGCTGCCCGCGGCTGACGCGATGGCTGGGGCCTTTGCTCGACGCGCTGACCGACAAGGCCGAGCATCTCGAGGCCATGATCCGGGAGGTCGCCGACTCGGCCGTCAACCAGCTCGACGGCGATGACGCCGAACTGCCCGCCGGCACCCGGCTGGGCGCCTGGCGCCTGACCGGGCTGGTCGGGCGCGGCGGCATGGGTCACGTCTACCGAGCCGAACGGGCCGACGGCGCCTTCGAAATGAGCGCGGCGGTCAAGGTCATCCGGCTGCGTCGCGACCGGCGACTGCGCACCCGGCTGACCATCGAGCGCCAGCTGCTGGCCCGGCTCGACCACCCCAATATCGCGCGCATCCTCGACGGCGGCACCACCGACGACGGCCAGGCCTGGCTGGTCATGGAATGGGTCAGCGGGCGCGACCTTCACCAGTGCCGCGAAGACCACCGCGGGGATTGCCAGGCCTGCCTGGGACAGTTCCTGCGCCTGGCCGAGGCGGTCAGCCATGCCCACCAGCGCCAGGTTGTCCACGGCGACATCAAACCGGCCAACGTACGCGTGGGCGACGACGGGCGCGTGCGCCTGCTCGACTTCGGCGTGGCGCGACTGCTCGCCGGCGAAGCCGAAGACACCCGGCAGCGCATTCGCGCGCTCACGCCCGCCTGGTCGGCGCCGGAGCTGCGCGCCGGTTCGCCGGTCTCCACGCATTCCGACCAGTGGTCGTTGGGCGCACTGCTTTACTGGATGCTCACCGGCACGCGCTTCGACCGCGACCTGGCCGACGATCCGCGCGCGCTGGCAATGCGCATCGGTCGCCACTGCCCGCGCCGGAACGACCTGGCCGCGATCATCGCCAGGGCCTGCGCCACCCGCGGCGAGGCGCGCTATCCCGCCACCGCCGACCTGATCCGCGACATCGAGCGCTACCGCCGGTGCAAGCCGGTTCAGGCCCGCCCGGCCTCGCGCCGCTACTTCACCGCGCGCTTCGTGCAGCGCAACCCCTTCGCCGTGGGCCTGAGCAGCCTGGCCGGCCTGTTGCTGATCCTGGGCCTGGCCGGCACCAGCTGGCAGGCCCGGCAGGCCGCGATCGAGCGCGACCGTGCCCAGCTGGAAGCCAGCAAGACGGAGCGGGTGAGCGAGTTCCTGGTCGGACTGTTCGAACACGCCGACCCGTGGCGGGCGCGCGAACGCGAGCTGACCGCGCGCGACCTGGTCGATCGCGGCGCCGAGCAGATCCGCGTGCTCAACGAATCCCCGCAGGTGCAGGCCCAGATGTACCAGATTCTGTCGCGCGTCCACCGCGGCCTCGCCGACTACGAACGAGCGGGCCGTCTGGCGGCCGAGGCCGTCGATCTGCTCGAGTCCGATCCCGACAGCGCGCCGCTGGCGCGGGCCGAGGCCTGGTCGCTGCGGGCCGATACGCTGGGTTCCCAGGGCCGCTACCAGGAAGCCGAGTCGGCCCACCGTCGGGCGCTGGCGCTGGTCGACGACGAGCCACCGCCGACTCGCGCTCGCTTCATGAACGGTCTCGGCCTCACGCTCTATTCCCTCGGGCGCCTGGACGAAGCCCGCGACCTGCTCGAGCGGGCCCTCGACATCCGCCGCGAGCACCAACCCGAGAGTGCCGAACTGGCCGAGTCCTACAACAACCTGGCCCTGCTCAACGCCACCATGGATCGCAACGAGGTTGCGCGCGAATACTACGACCGCGCCATCGTGCTGCGCCGCCGCGTACTCGGCGAAGACCATCCCACCACCAGCTTCTCGCTAACCAACCTGGCGTCACTGCTGGTGCAGACCGGGCGCCCGTCCGAGGCCCTGCCCGCCTTTCGCGAAGCCCTGGCCATTCGCCGCAACGCCTTCGGCCCCCAGCACCCGGCGGTCGCCAGCGTGCTCTACCAGTTGGGCTGGGCGCACGCCAACCTGGACCAGCACGACCGCGCGCGCGACTACTACCAAAGAGCCCTGGCCATCCGACAGGACGCCATGGGCGAGCACCACCCCTCTGTTGCCGTGCTCTACAACGCACTCGGCAGCGTTGCGCGGGCACAGGGCGACCATGGCGAGGCGCTCGAGCTCCTCGAGCAGGCGCTCGACATCTATCATCGCAGCTACGGCGAGTCCCACCACGACATCGCCCTGGTGCTGGGCAACCTCGGCACCACGCACATGAAGCTCGGTAACCTCGAGCGGGCACTCGAGCTGCTGCAAAGCGCCCTGAGCATGAGTCGAGCCGAGCTTGGAGAACGTCACCACCAGGTGGCCGACAACCTGAGAAGCCTCGCCGAACTGCACCTGCGAAGCAGCGAATTCGACCGGGCGGCCGAACTCGCCCGGCAATCGCTCGACACCTACCAGCAGCTGCACGGCGACGAAACGCACGCGTCGGTGAGCGACGCCCGCGAGCTGCTGGAGCGCATCCACGCGGCGCGTTGACGCTTCCCTCACACAAACACGACACGGCCTTCATTTCCGCTTGATTCCGCGTTCATCGCGTTAGGGCATTGTGCGGCTATCGCCAATCAGGCGACCGATGCAAATCAACCGGAGATCAAGCATGAATATTCGCAATCTGATGACCCTCACGGGCGCCGCCCTGTTCCTCACCGCTTCATCCGCCGCGCTTGCCGACCATCACGGCAACAAGGACAAGGAAGAGAAGAACATCGTGGAAACGGCCATCGCTGCCGGCCAGTTCGACACCCTGGTTACCGCGGTCCAGGAAGCCGGGCTGGTCGAAACGCTGTCCGGTGACGGTCCGTTCACCGTATTCGCACCGACCGACGAGGCCTTCGCCAAGATCCCGGAAGCGGATCTCAACGCGTTGCTGGCCGACAAGGAAGCGCTGGCCAATGTCCTCACCTACCACGTGGTGGCCGGCAAGGTCATGGCCTCCGACGTCGTCAATCTGTCCGAGGCCGGAACCGTGCAGGGCTCGACCGTGGACATCAGCGTCGACGGTGACACCGTCATGATTGACGGCGCGCAGGTCATCAAGACCGACATCAAGACGTCCAACGGCGTCATCCACGTGATCGACACCGTGATCATGCCGTAAGGTTTTCTCTACAGACAGAGAGAAGATGGGCGCCCGCTTTTTGCGGGCGCCTTTATATTTGGAGCCCGGCCGGTTCTTCAACGCTGTCGGCCCGGCTGGTCGCGTGGTGCCCTGGATCGTTTCCGAAAGTGGCCATGGGAGGAATCCCGGGCTTGCGCTTCGGGTTGACCCCCGCGCGCTGAGCGCGCGCCATCTGCGCGGTTGCGGAGAAGCGTAGGATGCGTGGAGCGAAGCGCAACGCATCGGCCGATGCGTTACGGCCCTACGGGCCTCCACGCACCCTACGCGCCCTTCACGCCTTGGGGCGATAGGTTGCCCGGCACCGCCGGACATTCCGGTGGCCTCGACAAGTCAAAGGCGTTTCGCCCGCCTGCTTCGCAGGCTGATGGCGAGTACCTTTTTTCCAAAGCGAAAAAAGGCACCAAAAATCGCTTTTCAACTTCAAAGTC
>NZ_JBHJMR010000028.1:0-10980 GCF_042310355.1 Wenzhouxiangella indolica
CACAGCCAGGACCGTGATCTTCCTGCTGGCAGGGAAACTCGACTTCCGCAGTCTCAATCCGCATGTGTATGCTTAACCCACTTGGAATTCAACAGACCCTGAATTGTTGAGCGCACGTCAATTAGGTATGCACTAACGCCGCTCGATAGGAGACGGCCGTTGCAGCGGAGTATGTGAGCGTTAATCTTGCAGTGATTAACGTCTTTACTGACAGTCAACTCTAGGTTTTTGGCATTTACATTTGCTGCCACAAGAGCTTCTCGAAGTATAATTGAACCAACTACGTTGGATATGCGGACTCCTTTCGTAGGCACCCCGCCAATTTCGATCGAGCCTCGGCCCTTTATGCTGGCAATTCTTGCATTACCATCGATCGTGGTTTTGCGCTTAGCTTCTAGGTCGTCATCGTTTGGCTTGACAGTAAGAGAATAATCGACGCCTTCCTCTTTAGGGGAAACCAGATAGCGCCCAGCACCTACTTCTAAATGGAATTTCTTTCGTCCAATATTAAGTTTTGTCTGATGCTGGTTTGACCCATCGACTCTTGCACCGTATACCCTCTTGGAGATATCAATATTATGGGCATTCTTAATGAGAATCGACACATCTTTAGAAATAAATCTTGCGTCTATATCAAGCTTTGCCCTGCGACTGCCATCCAGTATTATTGTCCAGCCTTGAGGGATGCTACCAAAGGCTATCACTTGTTCGTTTCGTTGGGTAAGGGATACCTGTCTATCCTTTAATTCAGTTATCGTCAGATTATCTGGAATCCAATCGGGTTTTTCGGTTCCTTCTTTCATTTCGCCTAAGCTGTCCACCATTAGTCACCCCAACTGTTCTTCGTATTCGCTTGTTAACGCTCGCACATTAGCGATATAAATGCACTTGAAACTCCATGAATGTGTTTCTAATATTGTCAATGCTTCCTAGTTCTCGGACTGCATCATTGACGCTGTGATACTTCAGATCGATTAGATGGGGTAGTTTTTCCGGATCGAGTTCCGTGACGCCGCGTTCAACGTAGTGGTCGAGCACGAATTCCAGGAACTCCTTTTGAGAGTAATCGATACTCTCGAAGATCAGTGGCCGATGTGACTCGACGCGCTCAGCACGGCTGATCGGGGGACGGGCCCAGGCGACATAGGCCAGCACGTCGAACAGGTCGCTGTTGTCTGCATCGATCAGACGGCCGATCTCGCGGAGCTGCTCGGTGCCGTAGCCCTTTTCCTCCAAGCCTTCGAGTAGGGCCTTGCGTGTCATTGGCTTGCTCCAGAGCTCCCGCAACTCATCCTCGTTGCGGAAAAGCTCCGGCAACTCCCCGAATAGGTTTTCGACAAATTGAGCGGCGGACATGGGCTTGCCATCTGGGCTCCAGAAGCTGGTCGCGCTCATGTGACGGATAGTGCGCTCCTTTCCGTCGGCCAGCTTGATCTTGACCTTTCGTCGCTTCCTACAAACACAGGGATACTCCCCACATGCGGGACACGGCTCTGGTGGCTCTTTCTCACAAGCACAGGGGAGCTCTCCACAGACCGGGCAAGGCCTTGGCGGATTCACTGCGCACGTACAGGGCTGGTTCCCGCACATTCCGCAGGGGTCCGGCTCCAGCGGCTCCCCATCCCACTCGGAATCATTGAAGTGCTCGTAGGCCTTCACGAAGTCGTAGATCGTGAAGTAATCCTTCCCGTCATACAGTCGGGTGCCACGGCCGATGATCTGCTTGAATTCGATCATCGAGTTGACCGGACGCATCAGTACGATGTTGCGCACGTTGCGAGCATCGACACCGGTCGAAAGCTTCTGAGAGGTGGTCAGAATGGTCGGAATAGTCTTCTCGTTGTCCTGGAACAAGCGCAGGAACCGCTCGCCCTCGGCGCCGTCATTGGCCGTCACGCGCACGCAATAGTTCGGGTCGGAACTGGGCTTGCTTTGGTTGATCAGGTCGCGAACCGCCAGGGCGTGTTCCTGCGTGGCGCAGAACACCAGAGTCTTCTCACGCGGGTTGATCTGCTTCATGAACAGCCTGACGCGGTATGCCTCCCGTTCCTTGATCTCTATGACGCGATTGAAGTCATCCTCACTGTAGCGCCGCCCCTCTTCGACTTCGCCCTCGATCACCTGGTCGTCAGCCGTATAGATGTAGTCGTCCAGGGTCGTTGCGATCTGGCGGACCTTGAAGGGCGAGAGATAGCCGTCGTTGATGCCTTCCTTGAGCGAATAGATGTAGACCGGCTCGCCGAAGTAGGCGTAGGTATCGGCGTTATATGTTCTCTTGGGCGTGGCGGTGAGCCCGAGCTGCACAGCCGGCGCAAAATACTCGAGAATGCCGCGCCAGTTGCTCTCGTCATGGGCGCCGCCGCGGTGGCACTCGTCAATGACGATGAAATCGAAGAAATCCGGCGGATAGTCGCCGAAGTTGGGCGCCGGGTTGCCGTCCTCATCCGTCCCGGTCATGAAAGTCTGGAAGATGGTGAAGAACAGGCTGCCGTTCTTGGGCACACGCCCGTGCTTTCGGATCACTGCCGGGTCGATGCGTACCAGGGCATCTTCGGGAAAGGCCGAGAAGTCGTTGAAGGCCTGGTTGGCCAGGATATTGCGGTCGGCCAGGAACAGGATGCGCGGACGTCGGCCCGGCTCGCCGCTCGCGCGCGCCGCCAGCGACCAACGGGCATGGAACAGCTTCCAGGCGATCTGAAAGGCGATGGCGGTCTTGCCGGTGCCGGTCGCCAGGGTCAGCAAGATGCGGTCGCGACCTTCGGCGATGGCTTCCAAGGCGCGGTTGATGGCGTTGTGCTGGTAATAGCGAGGCTGCCAGAAACCGCCCTTATCCTCGAAGGGTATGGCGCCGAAGCGCTCGCGCCAGGGCTGCGGGCGCTCGAAAGTTGCGTCCCACAGCTTGTCCGGAGAAGGCCAGTCATCCAGCTCGCCTTCCTCGCCGGTGTGCATGTCGACCCGGTAGATGCCAGTGCCGTTGGTGGCGAAGGCGAAGCGAGCCTGCAGGCGCTCGGCGTAGCGCTTGGCCTGGGCCAGGCCTTCGGTCACCGGCAATTCGCGCTTCTTGGCCTCGATAACGCCCAGTTTCTGGCCGCGGTAGAACAGCACGTAGTCGGCAATATCCTGCTTTCCGCGCCGACCGGCCCCGATCAGCCGCCCGGGTGCGATTACCTCCCTCCCGACCCGGCTGCCTTCAGCTACACCCCAGCCGGCCTCTCTCAAACCGGGGTCGATCAGTTCGGCGCGAGTTTCAGCTTCGTTCATCCCCAAGGCCCCATACAAATCAAACTCTGCTTAAGTACCTTTGGCCCAAATTAGCACGTAAGCACCTCATTATCGACTCATAGCTCGCGAACAGCGTCACCTCATTCCTCTTAAACAGAATTTCGAGTAAGATTTCAGGCAGTAGCTGATTCGACCTCGCGATCAGTATCGTCGGCCGTCAATTCTCCGGAGAAGGCTTTCTGGAGGAGGGATTGTTTGAGCTCGCCGAGACCATTCAACTTGCGGGCATAGAGATGCTCAAGTTTCACGATCTCCCCTTTCATCTGATTTAAATATTTAGCAACGGCCGCTTGTTCGTGAAGTTTCGATGGATACTTGACTAAAATCTCACCAAGCTTCTTGGGCGAGGTATGGCGAACCTTGACGCCGGACGCGGTGGCTTGAACTGCCGTTCTGAAGGCGTTCGTATTAAACTGATGAAAGAAGAAGTCATTGTGCCATTGGACACCATCGCGTACCAATACACGCCCCAAACGCTGATTGTGAAGGAATCGGTCAGATTCGGGAACAACCAATGAACTTCCCAGGAGCCCTTTCGCTTGTTCGGTCATGGCGATCAGAAATTCACCTCGATCCAAGAGGAAATCCTTCGGGATCTCACCGGTATAGTATTTTGTCTTAACTCCCTGATCACGAAATCCGCCTTGCTCCCAGAAAGAACCAGGAGTCAGCAGAACGTAATGCCCTGTCTCTGAAAAGTACTGACTCTTGAATGCGAATCCATGCTTGATAGAACATAGCTCATCAAGTCGTAATAACGCCCATGAATCGGGCGCCTCTGAGAACGTTGCATTAAGGTTCGAACTGAACACTTCCCGCGCATTGTCGAGGTTCTTTTCGGTATTGGCGATGGCCTGTTCAATGCCCGCGAAGGCCTCGCCGAGAATGGCGACGATGCGTCTTTGCTGTCTCAGAGGAGGCGTTGGAATAGGAAATTTCTTGAGCTTGCCGGCTGCAAGCTCCTTGAATGTCGTTCCACTGCCAAGGTCGTCCAGCCTCTTCACGTTCGACAAAAGCCAGTAGTACAAGAACTTGTGGTGCAAGCCCTCACCGGGAACGATGCCTCGACACCCCTGGTTGAACGCCATGGGCTTTTCATTGATCACCAAGTGACCAATCGGCGCCCTTGTTGACAGTATGACCGACTTTGGTGGTAGCAACGAGGCGGAGCTATGGGCGAGCCCCTCGTCTGTAAGAGAACGACGGCTATCTCTCAAATATGGCTTGAGCAACCCGCCCATTTCGGCGGGCGTGATCCACAGGTGCGGCCCACCCCAGTACTCAGAAACCTTTGTCTTCGGCGTTCCACCATTGATGACTCTCGCGACATCTTCAAGCGCCGCCACGCGCCACTCATGCTTCACAGCACCCCCCTGATCCCTTCCAGGATCTCCCTGGTCTCCGCATCCAGCGTCGCGATCTCGTTGATGATCACCTCCGGGTCACGTAGCGGGGCTTCTTCGGCCTTGTTTGGATTCTTGACCGACAGGTCCCAGGAGTCCTTGTTGATCTCGTCGATATCGACCGTCCAGGACTGGTCGGAATCGGCAAAGGTCTGCTGCAGTTCGACGAAGTCGGCCAGGTCGTCATCGTTAAGCGGGTTGGTTTTGCCCAGGCTTCTGCCCGGATCAAGCTGGTAGTACCAGATCTTTCTCGTCGGCGCGCCCTTTTCGAGGAACAGCACTACGGTCTTCACGCCCGCACCCAGGAAGGTTCCGCCGGGGCAATCGAGCACGGTGTGCAGGTTGCAGTTCTCCAGCAGTTCCTGGCGCAGGGCGCGCGAGGCGTTGTCGGAGTTAGACAGGAAAGTGTTTTTAATGACGATGGCCGCCCGGCCACCGGCCTTGAGGTACTTGATGAAGTGCTGAAGAAACAGGAAGGCCGTCTCGCCGGTCTTGATTGGGAAGTTCTGCTGGATCTCCTTGCGTTCCTTGCCACCGAAGGGCGGATTGGCCAGGATGATGTCGTAGCGATCCTTCTCCTGGATGTCGGCCAGTGACTCGGTCAGGCTATTGGTGTGGACGATGTTGGGCGCCTCGATGCCGTGCAGGATCATGTTCATGATGCCGATCACGTACGGCAGGCTCTTCTTTTCCTTCCCGTAGAAGGTGCGCCGCTGCAGGGTATCGAGGTCTTCGGTTGACAGTTTCGGCGGGTTCTCCCGGTCGGGGCCGTAGCGCAGGTAGTCGTGGGCCTCGCACAGGAAGCCGGCCGAACCGACCGCCGCGTCGTAGATGCGCTCGCCGATCTTGGGCTTCGTGACCCGCACCATGGCGCGAATCAGCGGGCGCGGGGTGTAGTACTCGCCGCCGTTGCGGCCGGCGTTGCCCATATTGCGGATCTTGGCCTCGTACAGGTGCGAGAGCTCGTGCTTTTCCTTCTGCGAGTCAAAGCTCAGCGTGTCGACCAGTTCAAGCGCGTCGCGCAGCCCGTAGCCGCTGGTGAACTTGTTGCGAACTTCCGAGAAAATCTCGCCGATCTTGTACTCGATGGTGTCGGTATCGGCGACGCGCTCGCGGAACCCCTGCAGGTAGGGAAAGAGCTTCAGGTTCACGAACTCGACCAAGTCGTCGCCGGTCAGGGCGTTGTTGTGGTCGAACTCGCCCTGATCGTCTTTCGGGGCTGCCCAGCTCGACCAGCGGTACCTTTCGTTTAGCAGGAAGTCGTAGGGCTTGCCGACCAGCTCGGCTTCCATCGCGCGCTCACGCTCGAGGTCATCCAGGTACTTGAGAAACAGCATCCAGGAAGTCTGCTCGGTGTAATCCAGCTCGGTGGCACAGCCGGCTTCCTTCCAGAGCACGTCATCGATATTGCGAAACGTTTGTTCAAACACAAGCCTATAAATCCTTTCCTGCTAGGGGTCGTGATACGACTACAATGGCACTTACAGCGACGTTTTAATTATAAGACGTCAATAGTCGCATGCTCACCCAACGCTCAACAAAGAAATCCACAAACTAGAATTTGGCTTCTTATAGATAAACCCAAGAGCTGTAAGCCCAAACTAAACTAATACATCTTCTTTCAACCATTCTATAAAACCTTCCTCATCTAGACCTCCCTCAGGGCCAGCTGCTCTATCCGCCAGAAAAGCTGCCAAAAGCTCCCCATCCACTCCAACAACCCCAGACCTGTTCAGCAGTTTCCAAGCGCGGGAACTTAACGAGCCCCCAGTTACGAGAATCGTGAAGACAGGGTCACTAATACGAATTGACAAATTCGGGAAGGGAGATTTTTCGGTGGAAACAACCCCGCTTCGACCAAGAGCAACAGATCCGACAAGATCTCGGACTTCTGGTGTGCCGGCTTGAGTCTTGATGTATTGTTTTGCTTGACCAACTAACCAGATTGATAGCTGCTTTTGAATTGTCGGCTTCAAATCTTTAGGAAAGAAAATGCTCTCACCCTCCAGTAGTCCGTAGAAGTCAATACCATCGTCGGCTGTTGATCTTGTTACATATGCATCCTTCACGCCGATAATTTCGATAAACTTTCTACACAACAATTCAAACTCATCGGGATTTAATCTTTCCACAATCTTCTGATAACTTGAGACTTGTAACCGGCGCTCCTTTTGCACCCGGATATCCGAGGAGTCATTTGGCTCCACAAAGCATGCGCCCTGTATTTTCTCAGCATCCGCAGAGTTAAAGCATATTCGTGCCGGCTTGCCTTGCCGTTCAAGCTGACTGAGCTCAGTTCTAAGCTTCTTCAGTACACGACCCTTCCAACTTTCTGCTTTCTCGAGGGCGAACGACCTATGCTGTTTCCATCCTTTATCAAGCACAACCTCCGCCACCACTTCCAAAGCATCTTTTGGCGAAGACTCTATTGGAAATTCCTCTAGCAGATACTTTACAACCAACCTTGGGCCTGGCTTCATAACGAATGCACCAATTATGAGGGGTCATTTGCCAGAAGGTCATGATCCCTTAAGCGCCTTTCTATCAGATCATGGAGCTCTGACAATAAGCCCGTATCATCAGAGTCGAGATCTCTCAGCTGTTCTACAGCCATGTTATCTAGAGCGGAACGAGCCGCTTGCACATCATCTCGCCATGCCTTTGCGAGTTCTTTTTGATGTGCTGCCGCCACAGCCTCTTGAAACGTTCTATGAGGGTCAAGTAAGATCCGCCTTGACTCCTTTACGGCCAAAATGTATCGCAGCTCTCTTACTTGAGAATAACCTGTTATCTTTGCTTCTAGCTCATCGTCATTGTCATCAACTGATGGGGTTATTAAGGAATAAAATAGCCTTAGATTGTCTTCCTCAAGGAATTTACTTTGATCCTCATCCCACTCAAGCCAATCACGCACAATTGGAAGAGACACTGCCTCATGAAATAGGGGGTACATTTCGGACGTTGCGTGCTCTCCAAACTCTTCGTCAGCCTGCAGTTGCTGAAGGGCTTTGAAGGCTCGATATCGCCTATTTACTTCGTGCGTACTTAGAGCAAGTCTTTCTGCCACATCTTGCGGATCAAGATTAAGGTCGTCGTGCATTTGCACAATCAGGCTCGCTCTTTGGTACCCCCCCCACTGCTTGATACCGGAGACATGCCTAATACCCATGAGGCTCGCGCGAAAGGCCTCGTCTTCGCCATCTTCTTCCGCGATCAGAACTGGTAATTCTTGGATTGATGAAAGCACATGCTCCGGAATGTCAATTCCGGCGTCATGATCTTCTAATATTGATTTGATAGCAGCAACCCGCCTGTTGCCTTCTATAACGACATAGAGATCTTCCTTGGACTCATAGGGCCTTACAACAATCCGTTCCACTGGAATGAAACCATTTCTCATTATTGATTTTTTTAAATCAGAAAGCTTCTCTGATTCAATAAGGCGCCTGAAAGTTCTCGTTTGGACGCTTTCCTCATGAAATCTTTCTTCGTTTGCAAACTGAAATTCACTGGCGTCTTGAAAGCGAAAGTTATTTGGGTCAAGTAGAAGTGATGCGGGGGAAACATTTTCTGAACGCAAAGCCGGCATGGTCACTGTCTCCATATATCGAAATATTAATAGCAAATATAGTTAACTCAAATCGTATGGCGTGAAGTTAATCGCAGAATATGCGATTTATCTTCTTCAGACCGGCCAGAAGAGCCGGGTCAACGGGATAAGAGCACGAGTTTCTTGGTCGGCATTGTCGTAGTTCTCCACCAGGGCCTGAACCAGATCGTCCAGGTCCCACAGCATCAGCGGGATATTGGCGCGCTCGGACTCGTAGCGGGCGTCCTTGGTAAACCCGCCGGTAGAGACGAAAAGGCCCTTGTCGCTGGCGTGACGGCCGCCCACCAAGTTTCGGATTTCCTTGCTGCCGATGGCTGTACCCGAACGGTGCTTGACCTCGACGATGATGCGCGGCGACTCGAACCCGAATCCATCCGGCGAGGCCAGGATATCGATCCCCAGGTCCGAGCCCTCACGCGAAACGCGGGTCTTGTAGCCCATCGACCGCAGGACGCCGGCAACCAACTGTTCCAGCTCACGCCAGTCAAGGCGGTTGATCCGATCCTTGGTGATCTCCAAGGCGCGGGCGCGGTAGCCCTCGAGCAGCGCATCCTCGTCCTGGTCTTCGGATTCCTCCTCAGGTTCCTCCGGACCCGGCTGAGGCGCTGGCTGGCCTGACAGCGCGCGGAGAATCTCCTCGCCCACGTCATCCGGGAGCCGGAAAAGGGTCAGCGTCGAGCCCAGCGAGTTGCGGGCACGAGACGACAAAGCATCTCGCTCGACCTCGCCCTCCCAGTCCACGGCGCGATAATGCTGGAAATCAGCGATTGTGCCAGGCTGGTGGCGATAGTCGCTGGCGATGGTCCCAACATGGTAGACGCGACGACTGGAATCATAGGTCACCACCCGGTCACCGCGCTGGACCTCGTCGCGGAATCGAATCCACTGGCTGGCCGCAGCCTGGAGCCTCCCCTGCTTGAAATCGGGCCGCTCCGCCTTGAGCGCATCCAGAAGGGCCTGCTTGCCTGAAAACTGGGCCAGATCCCCAACTGGGGCGGCTCCTAGGGCCACGAGCCCCTTTTCGACGAATTCGTCGGCCAGCCGGCCGCCTGAAGCCGATCGCACCATCCAGAGTGTCATGAAATCCCCTCAACCTGATGTTCAAAGGCAAGCTTACCGCAGAACCCAGAATGTCCCCAAGCGCCGGCCGGTCCAGCAGGGTGCCCGCTGTAAGCCCAGGCATCAGTCGGAGCAGTCACTCCAGTCGTGCTCCTTGACATGCTCGGTACTGGCGTAGGCTGCCTCGAGCGCACTTCGAATTGCCAGATCGAGAAGTCCCCTAACATCTTTGATCTCCCACCAGTCTTGGGGATCAGCGTCGTAGAAAGTCCGGAGCGCTCGGCAAATTTGCCTGTTCGGCCAGTTTGTGGAGTAAATCTCCTCAATCTCGGCGAGAAGCGTTGCCTCCGGGGGCGAATTCTCGAGCTTCCACTTCTCTGCGCTCGTAAGGCAATTCTTGACCACCACCTGCCACCCAATGAGAATGGCGGGGAAAGCCTTCTCGGGCTCGCTTTGGCATCCGGTTAACGCAGTTTCAGAGAGGCGGAGCCCCTTGACGACCTCCATCACGTCGAACTCAGATTCTGGAATTACCATCCCACACCTCCTGAATCACGGGCCAACGGAGCGGACCCTGCCCGCCGGGGGTACATATCTCGCTACCAACCGTCGGATATGATTTTTTGACAAGTTGCTTTCTCTAGCCAGGTATCTCTGAGCCGACTTTCTTGAACTTTGGTTAGAGTAGGCAAGGAACTTGAAAATGAGCACGCGACCGAGCTCTTCCTTTCGTTGTCCACGTATACTGAGCTCCTGCTTATACGCAGACTTGACTTCTTCCGCAAAGGAAGGAAAGTGGTATTCGATCGCACCGGTGGAAGTTCCTGCCGCTTTCGCAATCGCCTTTAGGGGCTGAGGAACATCCTTTGAATTACGCGCGCTCCTCAGACGCTCCAGAAGCTCTTTACGGCATATTCGCGGTCGTTTCGGCCGGGGCTTCAAATTGTCAGGCAGCTCAACTAGCCACCTCGGATCGAGAACCTGTGTGACGGGCTGCAAACGACCGGCGAGTATCTGATAGAGGTCCACGCCTAGTCTGTAAGCCACCCGCCTTAGAACGGGCAAGGTTAGCTCTTTCTCTCCACAAACAATGGAAATGCACTCGTCGCGAGGCAGCACGTCCCACAGGCGTTTCTCCTCCTCCCGACGCCATACCTCGGAAAACAGCTCATCTACACAGTTCTGGGCTGCCTTCTGGCTGAGCAACTGATTGGGATACTCGTTGAATCCGGCAACTAAGCCAACCAGATCTCGGTAGTAGATACCTTCATCTTCTCTATTAGGGCGACTGGCACCCAGGCCAATAAGGCTGGAGCCACAACCCACGCACTGCCCAATGGATCGCCGAAATCTACACGAATTCTGCTTTGACTGGCAGTGAGGACAGCGCTCGATGATCTCGCATCTATGTAGATGGCAAATACAGTAGTCACGGATCGACCAGATTAACTGCAAATGTGGCGCCTGACCTAATTCGGATTGCTCGGAAAAGCATAAGGGGCACCACGCAATGTTATTCCTAAATACGGGTCTGTTGAATTCCAAGTGGGTTAAGCATACACATGCGGATTGAGACTGCGGAAGTCGAGTTTCCCTGCCAGCAGGAAGATCACGGTCCTGGCTGTG
>NZ_JBHJMR010000029.1:0-8651 GCF_042310355.1 Wenzhouxiangella indolica
ACTCAACGCCGCAGGCGGGCGCGTCCGAATCTCCCGAAGGGCTCGCTGTGAAGCGTCCGTGGACTGCGTTCTCGGCGCTTGATGTAGCACCACTACACCGGCGCGCCGACGCCTTGCCACGAACGCTTCACAGCGAGCTGAGCCTCGGTTCAACCCTGTTCTCGTGGGTCGGTCGCGATTGACAAAAGTGAGTCGCCGCAAGACCCCGCGAAGCGGGCCCGGGCGAAACAGAATTGGACGTGTCGAGGCCACCAAGGCACCCGGTGGCGCCGGCAAAACAATGCGTTCCGGCCTGGCGGCCTTCACGCATCCTGCGGATGTCCTCCCTGCCCCCCAAATCCTGATCCCGACTGCCACCGGGCACGCAAAGGCAAACCCCACGAAGAAAAAGCCCCGACGAACCGGGGCTTTTCAGAGCCTCGGATGATCGGAACGCGACGCCGTCAGCGGCTGTTGCGCATCTGCTTCTGCTTGAGTTCCCAGCGTTCCTGGGCATCCAGGCACAGCGTGGCGATCGGGCGGGCTTCGAGACGGGCCAGACCGATCTCCTCTCCGGTTTCCTCGCAGTAACCGTAGGCACCTTCATCGACCCGGGCCAGCGCCTGGTCGATCTTGTTGAGCAGCTTGCGGTAGCGGTCGCGCGTGCGCAACTCCAGGCTGTTCTCGGTCTCGCGGCTTGCGCGTTCGGCCTCGTCACCGACATCGCGCACCTCGCCACGCAGGTTGTTGATCGTCTCCTGGGACTCCTGGATCAGGTCCTCGCGCCACTGCAGCAGCATGCGGCGGAAATACTCCAGGTGCTCCTGGCACATGTACTCTTCGTCTTCGGAAGGCTTGTAGCCTTTGGGTAAATCGACAATCTTGCTGGGCATCAGCTCGCGGCCTCTTCAAGCCAGGTTGTTGCAAAACGGTCGATTATATATCCTAGTCGGCAACTATGGGCAACCCCTGAATGCAGACTTTTTTACTCGCGCTGATCCGGGCCTACCGGTATATGCTCTCGCCCTGGATCGGCGGTCAGTGCCGCTTCGACCCGACCTGCTCGGTTTATGCCATGCAGGCGATCGAGCTCTACGGCCCCTGGCGAGGGAGCTGGCTGGCGCTCAAGCGCCTGCTGCGCTGCCATCCGTTCTGCCCCGGGGGGGAAGACCCGGTACCCGGCTACGAGGACGACGAGGTCAAATGAGCCGCTGGCTGATCACGAACGCCCGGCTGGTCAACGAAGGGGAAACAATCGAGACGGATGTCCGGATTGAACGGGGGCGGATCGACCGGATGGATGGCGGACTGAGCGCGCGACCGCGGGAGACGGTCGTGGACGCGCGCGGGCGCCTGTTGTTACCGGGGATGATCGATACCCACGTTCATTTCCGCGAGCCCGGCCTCACCCGCATGGGCAATATCGCCACCGAGTCGCGTGCGGCGGTCGCCGGCGGCGTCACCAGCTTCCTGGATTTTCCCGACACCCGCCCCATGACCACGACGCGCCGGGCTCTGGCCGACAAGTTCAGCCGCGCCCATGGGCGCTCGACCGCCAACTACGGCTTCTATCTCGGCGCGACCTCGGGCAACGGCGACGAGGTCCGGGCCACCGGGCGATCGGAAGCCTGCGGACTGTCGATCTGCGTGGGCGGTGCGGGCCTCAACGAGGCCATCGACGATCCGGCGATGCTCGCGGCGCTGGTCGCCGAATCGACGCTGCTGCCGGTTCTTCACGGCGAGAACGGCGAGATCGTCGAGGCCAACCGGTCGCGGGCCATGTCGCGGCATGGCGGTGAATTGCCCGCCTCGGTTCATTCGGAAATTCACTCCCGCGAAGCCAGCCGGGCCGCCTTCGACCTGGCCGCCGGCCTTCCAGGCGACAAGCCGATGCACGTTGCTTCGGTCAGCACCGGCGAGGTGGCCGAGGCCTTGAACTCCGGCGAGGTCACGCAAAAGCGTCTCTCGGCCGGCGTGTGCCTGCCGCATCTGTACTTCATGGATGCCGATTACGACGCGCTGGGGAACCTGATCAAGTACGACCCGGCCATCCAGAGCGACGCCGACCGTAGCGCCCTGCGGCGCGCCCTGGCCGACGATCGAATCGACATCATTGCATCGGGCCATGCACCGCAACTGCTGCGCGACAAGGGGCCACGCTACACGGCAGCAGCCTCCGGAATGCCGGTGATCCAGTTCGCGCTGCCGGTTGCCTGGTCGCTGGTGGCCGCGCGCATGCTCAGCCCGGAGCGGCTGGTCGAGAAGGTCGCCCACAATCCCGCGCGGCGCTTCGGGCTGGCGGAGCGGGGGTTCGCGCGCGAAGGATGCTGGGCCGACCTGGTGCTGCTCGAGACCGCGCGCCGCTGCGTGGTCGACGAACAATCACTGCTGTCGCAGTGCGCGTGGACGCCTTTTGCCGGCCGCAAGCTGCCGGCAACGGTGGCGGCCACCTGGGTCAACGGCCGGCTCGTGTGGCGCGATGGTCTTCTGACCGGGCAGGTGCCCGGGCAGCGGCTCCAGCCCCGGCAGGACTGATCCTCCGGACCGCCTCAGCCGGCCAGTCGCCGGATGTCCGCGCCGAGCTGGCGGAATTTTTCTTCGATATTCTCGTAACCGCGGTCGATGTGGTAGACGCGGTCGATCACCGTCTCGCCCTCCGCCACCAGACCGGCAAGCACCAAGCAGGCGGAGGCCCGCAGGTCGGTCGCCATCAATGGCGCGGCAGTCAGGCGATCGACCCCCTTGATCACGACGGCATTGCCTTCCAGGCGAATGTCGGCGCCCAAACGCTGCAGTTCCAGAACGTGCATGAAGCGATTCTCGAAGACCGTCTCGCGCACGATGCCCGTGCCCTCGGATATCGCGTTCAGGGCGGTGAACTGCGCCTGCATGTCGGTCGGGAAACCCGGATAGGGGGCGGTGGTGACATTCACGGCTCGCGGGCGCCGGCCGGCCATGTCGAGTTCGATCCAGTTCTCGCCGGTGGTGATCTGCCCGCCGGCCTCTTCGAGCTTGGCCAGGACGGCATCGAGCGTGTGCGGCGCGGCGTTGAGCGCTCGCACCCGCCCGCCGGTCATGGCCGCGGCGGTCAGGAAGGTGCCGGCCTCGATGCGGTCGGGCACCACGGCGTAGTCGTAGCCCGAGAGACGCTCGACCCCCTCGATGACGATGGTATTGCTGCCATGCCCGGAAATGCCTGCGCCCATGGAGTTGAGGCATTCGGCCAGGTCCACGACTTCCGGCTCCTGGGC
This sequence comes from Wenzhouxiangella indolica, assembly GCF_042310355.1. Classification (NCBI taxonomy): domain Bacteria; kingdom Pseudomonadati; phylum Pseudomonadota; class Gammaproteobacteria; order Chromatiales; family Wenzhouxiangellaceae; genus Wenzhouxiangella; species Wenzhouxiangella indolica. Next base: position 3,231 of record NZ_JBHJMR010000029.1, read on the forward strand.
GGCGTTCTCGATCACCGTCGTTCCCTCGGCCAGGGTGGCGGCCATCATGAGGTTCTCGGTGCCGGTCACGGTGGCCGTGTCGAGCACGATGCGCGCGCCCTTGAGGCGTTTGGCCCGGGCCTGGATGTAGCCCGACTCGACGGTAATATCCGCGCCCATCGCGGTCAGGCCCTTGAGGTGCAGGTCCACCGGCCGGGCGCCGATGGCGCAGCCGCCGGGCAACGAAACCTGGGCGACACCGCGCCGGGCCAGCAGTGGCCCCAGAACGAGGATCGAGGCGCGCATCGTCTTGACCAGGTCATAGGGCGCAACATCGCTGTCCATCGCCGAGGCATCCAGCTCGACGCTGAGGCGATCACCCAGGGCAATCGAAACCCCCATCTGGCCGAGGAGCTCCATGGTGGTGGTGACATCCTTGAGATGGGGCACGCCTTCGAGCCGACAGGGCTCCTCGGTCAGCAGCGCGGCCATCAGGATGGGCAGGACGGCGTTCTTGGCGCCGGAGATTTCGACCGAGCCGTCCAAGGGGCGGCCGCCGACGATCTGGATTCTGGCCATGCGCTTCAGCCCGCCGCCGAAGACGGGTCGGCTTCGGCGGGCGTTTTGAGGTCGAGGCTCATGGCATGGATCTCGCGGCCCAGGGCCTCGCCGACGGCCGCGTGAACCTGGCGGTGACGCTGAATTCGCGACAGGCCGGAAAACGACTCGCTGACGATGCGCGCTACGTAATGCACGTTGTCGTCGGATTCGACCTTGACTTGCGCTCCAGGCATTGCCTGTAGAATACGCGCTTCAATTGCAGTGACGTCCATGATCTGCCCAGGGGAAATTAAAAGCCGATGGCCCTGTTTGATTGTGAAGGCCGCTTGCATAGTTTAACGCATTCACCCCGCCAGCCTGCCCGACCCCTTCAGGATTACGAATGACGATCACCATCGCTGTGCTGCAGATGCTCGCCGGTTTCGTGCTGCTGATCTGGGCGGCCGATCGGCTGGTCGCCGGCGCCTCGGCGCTGGCGCGCAACTTCGGCGTGTCGACCCTGGTGGTTGGCCTGACCATCGTCGGTTTCGGTACATCCGCGCCGGAGATGATCGTCTCGGCCACCGCCTCGCTGCAGGGCAACCCCTCGCTGGCGATCGGCAACGCCCTGGGCTCGAATATCGCCAATATCGGTCTGATCCTGGGACTGACCGCCCTGATCTACCCGCTGCGCGTCGAGTCGGCAACCCTCAAGCGCGAAGTGCCGATCCTGGCGCTGATCATGTTGCTCACCCTGTTATTGATGTGGGACCTGGAGTTCTCCCGCGCCGACGGCATCATTCTGCTCTTCGGCCTGTTCGCGCTGATCGGCGCCATGGTCGTGCTGGGCGTCAGAAGCGGCGGGAAGGATCCCCTGAGCGCTGCCCTGGCCGAGGAAGTCCCCAGCGGGATGCCCATGCGCACCGCCGTGGGCTGGACGCTGGTCGGCCTGGTCCTGCTTCCCCTGAGCGCACAGGTTCTGGTCAAGGGCGCAGTCACGCTCGCCGTGCTGGTGGGCGTCTCCGAAGCGGTGATCGGCCTGACCGTCGTCGCCCTGGGCACCAGCCTGCCCGAGCTGGCCACGGCGGCGACCTCGGCCTACAAGCGCGAGGACGACCTCGCCATCGGCAACATTCTCGGCTCCAACATGTTCAACCTGCTCGGCGTACTGGGGATCGCCGCGGTCATCCATCCGATGCTGATCGAGGAAGTGCTGCTCCATCGCGACATGCTCGTGATGTTCGCCATCTCGATCCTGCTGTTGCTCCTGACCTGGCGTCGCGGCGGCGACGGCCTGATCAACCGCCCGGCAGCCTTCATCCTGTTCGCCGGCTACCTGGGCTACCAGACCCTGGTCATCTGGGAAGCGCTGCTGGCACGATGATCGCCCCGGCCGTCGTGGATTAGAATCATGCCTATGAACATCGATGCCAGCCGGCTGCTGGAAGCCGCCAGTGAAGTTCTCGAAACCGAAGCCCGCGCCATTCGCGCGCTGTCCGAGCGCCTGGGCGACGATTTCGTGGCGGCCTGCCGCCTGATTCTCGATTCGCCGGGCCACCTGGTCGTGACCGGCATGGGCAAGTCGGGCCATATCGCCCACAAGCTGGCGGCCACGCTGGCCTCCACCGGAACACCCGCGTTTTTCGTGCACCCGGGCGAGGCCAGCCACGGCGACTTGGGCATGATCGCCGAGCAAAACACCGTGCTCGCCCTGTCGAACTCCGGCGAGACCGAGGAGGTGCTGAGACTGCTGCCCGGCCTCAAGCGCCTGGGCGTGGGCCTGGTGGCCATGACCGGCAACCCGGCCTCGACCCTGGCCCGGCACGCCGACGTGCACCTCGACACGAGCGTCGATCGGGAGGCCTGTCCGCTCGGCCTGGCTCCGACGGCTTCGACCTCGGCGCAATTGGCCCTCGGCGACGCCCTTGCCATCGCCCTGCTGGATGCGCGCGGCTTTACCGCCGAGGATTTCGCGCGCTCGCATCCGGCCGGCAGCCTCGGCCGCCGCCTGCTGCTGCGGATCAGCGACCTGATGCACTCCGGCGACGAGCTGCCCACGATCGGCCGGGATGCCAGCATCGCCGACGCGATCATGCAGATGACCCGCAGCCGACTGGGCATGTGCGCGGTACTCGACGAGGGCGACCGGCTGATCGGTATCGTCACCGACGGCGACCTGCGCCGCCACGTCGACGACTTGGGCGATATTCGCAGCAACGCCGCGGAGAACATCATGACCGCCAACCCGCGCACCATCCGCGCCGACGAACTGGCCGCCTCGGCCGTCGAGCTGATGCAGAACCATCGTATCCAGGGCGTCCTGGTCACCGACGCGCAGGGGCAGCTGGTCGGCGCGCTCAATTTCCAGGATCTGCTGCAGGCGGGCGTGGTATGAGCGCGTCCGTTCGCCTGGCCGTGTTCGACGTCGACGGGGTGATGACCGACGGCCGGATTGCTTACACCGACGCCGGCGACGAGATCAAGACCTTCCACACGCGCGACGGCCTGGGCCTCAAGGCCCTGCAACACAACGGTATCGCCGTGGCCATCATCACCGCCCGCACCTCGCCCATCGTTGCCCGGCGCGCCGCCGAGCTCGGCATCGAGCATCTCCTGCAGGGGCGAGAGGACAAGGGCGCGGCGCTGGAAGAATTGACGACGGCGCTGGCGATTACGGGCGAACAATGCGCCTACACCGGTGACGACCTGGTCGACTGGCCGGCAATGCGGCACTGCGGTTTCAAGTGCGCACCGGCCGATGCCGCCGAATGGATACGTGACCGGGCGGATTTCGTCACCACAAGCCGGGGCGGGCACGGCGCCGTGCGCGAGGTCTGCGAACGCATCCTGGCCGACCAGGGCCTGCTGGAGCGCTGGCAGGGTCGTTTCGAGTGACCTGGCGGATCGTGCTGATCGCCTGCCTGGCGCTGGTCGTGGCGCTGGGCATCCGCTGGCTGATGCCCAGCGACCGAAGCGCCACCCCGCCGGTCACCATCCCGGACACGCAGTTCGACTACACCCTCAGCGACTACTCGGCCCGTTTCCGCGACGCCGACGACCGCGTGGAGCTCACGCTCTCGGGCCCGCGCCTGGAGCATGTCTGGGCCGAGCGGATCGCCCGCCTGCAATCGCCCGAGTTCCACATCGAACCGGAGGATGCGAACTGGCGGGGCCGTTCCGAGCGCGGCCGCGTTCTGCGCGACGACGAGCTCCTCATCCTCGAGGGCGACGTAACCCTCGTCCACGGCGGCCAGCGTGGCGAGATCGAGGTGCGCACCGAGCGCCTGCGCTACGACCGGCGCGCGCGTACAATCACCTCGGATACTCCGGTCTCGATCACGCAGACTGAATCAAGACTGCGTTCCGGCGGTCTGAGAATCGAACTCGACAACAATCTTCTGGAACTGACCGATGGCGTACAAGGCGAACTCGACCCGGCCGTGGCCGGCAGCACTGTTCCTGCTGCTGATCCTGGTCGCAGTGGCGACGGCTGAGGCCCAGCAGAGCGGCCCGATCGGCGTCGATGCCGACAATTTCGTCCACGACGCCGAAAAGAACGCTTCGCACCTGCAGGGCAACGTCCGCATCACGCGCGGCGAAATGCTGGTCACGGCCGACGAAGGATTCGCCTATCGCGGCGCAAACGGCTATGAACGCGTCGAGTTGTTCGGCGCCCCGGTGCAGTGGCGCACCGTGACGGAAGAAGGCGGGGAAACGACGGGCCGCGCCGACCAGGTCATCTACAACCTGATCGAGCGCACGATCACCCTCGTCGGTGAAGCCTATCTGGAGGAACCGCGCGGCACTTACACAGGCGAGCGCCTGGTCTACAACCTCGACACTGAGGGCGTTCGGGGCGAGGGCGGCGTACGCTTGTCGATCGAGCCGGAAGTCATCGACGGCGACGACGAGGACAACGGCGACCAAGGGCCGGAGCAGGACTGAGCCGTGCTGATCGCTGAACAGTTGGCCAAGCGCTACAAGGGGCGGGCCGTCGTCCACGGCATGTCGATGCAGGTCGACACCGGCGAAATCGTCGGCCTGCTCGGCCCCAACGGCGCCGGCAAGACCACCTGTTTCTACATGGTCGTGGGCCTGGTCGCCGCCGACGGCGGCCGCATCGAGATCAATGGCCGCGACATCACGCGCTCGAGCATGAACCAGCGCGCCCGATACGGCCTGGGATACCTGCCGCAGGAAGCCTCGATCTTTCGGCGCCTTTCGGTGGCCGACAACATCATGGCCGTGCTCGAGCTTAGACGCGACCTCGACCGCGCCGCCCGCCGTGCCGAACTCGAACGCCTGATGGAAGAGTTCTCCGTCAGCCACCTGTCCGGCCAGTCGGGCATCAGCCTGTCCGGCGGCGAACGCCGACGGGTCGAGATTGCCCGGGCCCTGGCCGCCAACCCCTCCTACATCCTGCTCGACGAACCCTTTGCCGGCGTGGACCCGATTTCGGTCGGCGAAATCCAGCACATCGTCAAGCACCTGGTCGAGCGCGACATCGGCATCCTGATCACCGACCACAACGTGCGCGAGACCCTCGGCATCTGCGACCGCGCCTACATCATCAGCGACGGTCGCCTGCTCACCCACGGCAGCCCGGCCGATGTGATGGCCGACGAGAACGTGCGTAACGTTTACCTGGGGCGGGAGTTTCGGCTGTAGGCTGTAGGTTGGGGCCGCGTCCCCGAAGGACGAGTGCAGGACTCAGGGAAGGCATCCGTAGGATGCGTGAAGGCCGCCAGGCCGTAACGCATCGTTTTTCCCTCCGGTTGGGCTGGCACCGCCGCACGCTGTGGTGGCCTCGACACGTCAAAGGCGTTTCGCCCGCCTGCTTCGCAGGCTGATGGCGAGTACCTTTTTCTCCAGAGCAAGAAAAAGGCACCAAAAATTGCTCTT